>NZ_JALQDI010000007.1:0-10811 GCF_023631305.1 Caballeronia sp. INML3B | reverse complement strand
CACCCCCCCCCCCCCCCCCCCCCCCCCCCCCCGCCCCCCCCCCCCCACCCCCCCGCCCCCCCCCCCCACACCCCCCCCCCCCCCCCCCCCCCCCCCCCCCCCCCCCCGCCGCCCCCCCCCCCCCCCCCCCCCCCCCCCCCCCCCCCCCCCCCCCCCCCCCCCCCCCCCCCCCCCCCCCCCCCCCCCCCCCCCCCCCCCCCCCCCCCCCCCCCCCCCCGCGCCGCCCCCCCCCCCCCCCCCCCCCCCCCCCCCCCCCCACGGCGGTATTACGAAAAGGATGCGCGCACTGCACGCCTGCGGCATCCTTCGGCACGATTTTCAGGCGATGCGCTGATCCGCCGCGCGAACGTCAATGCTGACACATTCGCGGCCAGCCCATCCGATTCTTCGACAAATCCCTGAGCAGACAGGAAATTTCAGGGCGCCGGATTCGGCTGGCGTTCGTGCAGCGCCTCGATTTCGCTCAGAATTTCCTCCGACAGTTCGACGTTCACGCTTTCGATGTTCTCTTTCAACTGCGCCATCGACGTCGCGCCGATCAGCGTGCTCGTCGTGAAGGGCCGCGTGTTGACGAACGCGAGCGCGAGTTGCGTCGGCGTGAGGCCGTGGCGCTTCGCCAGTTCGACATAGGAGGTGATCGCGGCGATCGCCTGGGGCTTGCTGTAGCGCTGAAAGCGCTCGAACAGCGTGATGCGCGCGCCGGCGGGACGCGCCCCGCCTTCGTACTTGCCCGACAGCCAGCCGAAAGCGAGCGGCGAATACGCGAGCAGCCCGACGCCTTCCTTATGCGTGAATTCCGACAGGCCGAGCTCATACGTGCGGTTCACGAGGCTGTACGGATTCTGGATGCTGACGATCTTCGGCAGCCCCGCCTTTTCGGCCGCGCGCAGGAACTGGGCGACACCCCACGGCGTTTCGTTCGACACGCCCACATGGCGAATCTTGCCCGCCTTCACGAGATCGGCGAGTGCGGCGAGCGTTTCCTCGATGGGCACGCTGTATTCGTCGTCGATATACGGGTATGCCGGGCGGCCGAAGGTCATCGTGCTGCGATCGGGCCAGTGCAACTGGTACAAATCGACGTAATCCGTCTGCAGACGCTTCAGGCTGCCGTCGATGGCTTCGTTCAGGTTCTTGCGATCGAACTGGTTGCCCGCGCCGCGGATATGCCGCGGATTGTGCGGCTGGCGCGCGGGCCCGGCGATCTTCGTCGCGAGCACGATGTCGCTGCGTTTTGCGGGATGCTTCGCGAGCCACGTGCCGATGAATTCCTCGGTGCGGCCCTGCGTCTCGGGGCGCGGCGGCACCGGATACATTTCGGCGGCATCGATCAGGTTCACGCCCTCGGCCAGCGCGTAGTCGATCTGCTCGTGCGCTTCGCTTTCGGTATTCTGCTCGCCCCAGGTCATGGTGCCGAGCCCGATCAGGCTGACGTCGAGACCCGAATCACCGAGTTTCCGAAACTTCATTGCTCATTCCTCTTGTTGGCGTTCTGTTTGCGCGCTGTCGGCGCGTTGTCGGAAATGCTGCGTGGCTGGTTTTCCGGCAATCGCAAAAACTACCATAGCCGCGAAAGCTCTGCTCTCGCGGCTAGAATGTCAGGCTTCCAATGAGACATGCAGGAGCGCCCGACCGATGCCGTCCGCAAGCAATCGCGAGAAAAAAGGCTCGTCGCTCATCGTCACGCTCGTCGCGGCGACCTTCTTCATGGAGAACCTCGACGGCACGATCATCGCCACCGCGTTACCGCAGATGGCGCGCTCGTTCAACGTGCATCCCGCCGACATGAGTCTCGGCATCACGGCGTATCTGCTCACGCTCGCCGTATTCATCCCGATTTCCGGCTGGGCGGCCGATCGCTTCGGCCTGCGCACCGTGTTCGCGAGCGCGATCGCCGTCTTCACGGCGGCGTCCGTGCTGTGCGCCACCACCTCGACCCTGCCCGCCTTTGCCGCCGCGCGCGTGCTGCAGGGCATCGGCGGCGCGATGATGGTGCCGGTCGGCCGGCTCGCCGTGCTGCGCGCGACGCCCAAGGAAGGCCTGATGCGCGCCATCGCGATCATCACGTGGCCCGGGCTCGTCGCCCCGGTGATCGGCCCGCCGCTCGGCGGCTTTATCACGACGTATTCGTCGTGGCGCTGGATTTTCTATCTCAATGTGCCGCTCGGTCTGATCGGCCTGCTGCTGACGCTGCGTCATATCGGCAACGAGCGCGAGGACCCGACGCGACGCTTCGACCTGCCGGGCTTCGCGCTCTGCGGCATCGCGTGCACGACGCTGCTCTACGCGATGGAGCTCGTCGGGCGCAGCGACGGCGACTGGACCTTCGTCGGCGTGCTCGTCGCGGTGGGCGTGGCGGCGGGCATCGCTTCGTGGTGGCATCTGCGGCGCGCGGCGCAGCCGGTCGTGGATCTGTCGGCGCTGAAGGTGAAAACCTTTGCCGTGGCGATGGGCGGCGGATCGCTCTTTCGCGTCGCGATCAGCGCGGCGCCTTTCCTGTTGCCGCTGATGTTCCAGGTCGGCTTCGGCATGAACGCGTTCGACTCGGGCCTGCTCACGCTTGCCGTGTTCGCGGGCAATCTCTCGATGAAGCTCGTCACCACGCCCGTAATGCGTCAGTTCGGCTTTCGGCCGGTGCTGATCGTCAATGGCGTGCTCGCGGCGCTGTCACTTGCCGCGATGAGCCTGCTCACGCCGACGACGCCCAAGTATGGGATCGTCGTCGTGCTGTTCGCGAGCGGCCTGTCGCGCTCGCTGCAGTTCACGGCGCTCAACACCCTGAGTTTCGCCGACGTGCCGAAGGCGCAGATGAGCGGCGCATCGGCGCTCTCCAGCACGCTTTTTCAGATGACGATGGGCATCGGGGTCGCCGTCGGCGCGATCGCGCTGCGCATCGGCGAGTGGCTGCACGGGCACGATGCGCATGCCATCGGGCCGGAGGATTTCAGCGTCGCGTTTCTGATCGTCGCGTTCGTGGGGCTGCTCGGCGTGCTGGATTTGTTCGGGCTCGCGAGGGATGCGGGCGCGCTCGTGTCCGGGCATCGGAAGCCGAAGGTGTGATGCTTTTATGACATGAGGGCTCAAGCATTCGCGGCCGGTGCCGTAATCCCCGGTATGAACTCCCACACCCTCGACTCGCTCGCCGCCCTGACCGAAACGGTTGCCGCCATCCGCCACGCGCGCGGCCTGAAGAATCCCCACGATTTACCCGAAGGCTCGCCCGAGCGGCAGATCGCCGCCGACGCCTTCGCGGACGATTTCCTCCGCGCACTCGATGCCGAGCCGAGCATCGGCGCGTGGTGGCCCATCTGAGCGATCCGCAACATCGCGGCATCGTTTGACGCGATCCGCGTTAGCGGATTTCTCGAATCGCTGTCTTCTGAGTCAAGTTTTGCTATTTGGCGAAACGTTTGCGCGCGGCTATCAAGTCGCGCGCAGGCGCGCCGTCAACCCGCATATCACCATGACTCAATCAGGAGATGCCAGTGAAGGGGGCAGCGTCAATTTTTTTCGCCATCGCCGTCGCGTTCGCCTTGGCCGGCTGCGCGCCGATGCAGACGGCCAGCACGACCCAGACCGACAAGCCGGCGTTGAGCGCCGACATCATCCGCTTCGAGATTCCCGCCGACGCCCTCGGCGCGCGCGACCCGCAACTCACCGCGATCCTCGCGAAAGCCGGTGCGCTCGCCGCCGCGCAGAAGCAGCCGACGACCATCCTCGTCACCGCGCTCGCGCAAGACTTCCCGTATCTCAACCAGGCGATCTGGAAAGGCATTCCCGCCCGGCACACGGTCAAGCTCAGCCTGGAAAACCTGACCGCCGGCGCGCGACAGCCGTACAGCGTGTCCATCAGGCCAACGCAGGGAGGCTGACGCGATGCGCCGAATCCTGATCCAGAGCCTTGCCTTCGCAATGTCGCTGTCGACAAGCGCCTTCGCCGGTCCGCTCGACGTGAGCGCGCCCGCCTCCGTGCAAACGCTCGCGGCGCTCGGGCCCGCCGTGCAGAAGGTCTATCCGCCCTTGCCCACGCTCGCGATGCTGCCCCCCGCCGCCGCCGACGACGACGAACCGCCCGCCAGATCCGCGAGCAGGAAAGGCAAGAAAACGCGCCGCGTCGCCGATTGCAGATGCAGCGGCCCGGAACCGCGCCTCGTGGTGTCCGACGAATCGCGCACGTATATGAAGGACGTCGAGCATCGCATCGACATTGCGCTCGCGCCCTGAGCGATGCGCGTCCCATTCCCGAAGGAGCCACGTTTCATGTTCCGTTCGACCCATGCCGCGCTCGCTGCCTGCGTGCTGCTAGGCGCATCGCTCGCGGCCAGCGCCGCTCGCGCCGACGATTGCTTCGAGCAGGCCGGCGCCTATCAGGGCGTGAATCCCCTCGTGCTGCGCGCGGTCGCCTGGCGCGAATCGAAAGGCGATGCCGCCGCGATCAATCGCAACGCCAACGGCTCGCTCGATATCGGCCAGTTGCAGATCAACTCGATCCATTTCCCCGACCTGGCGCGTCAGGGCATTCCGCATCGCGCGCTCGCCGATCCGTGCATCAACGTGTTCGTCGCCGCGTGGCTGCTGAAGCAGAAGATGGTCAAGTACGGCAACACGTGGCGCGCGATCGGCGCATATCACTCGGAATCGCCGAAACATCGGGACGCCTACGCGCGCAGCATCCAGCAGATTCTCGTCAACTGGGGCGAGCTGCAGCCGGCGATGCGTTGAGCGCGCTCCGTTCGTAGGTTCGCACCGGCGTCAGGAATTCGATCGTCCGCTCACGCGCGAGCAATTGCGGCAGCACGGCCTCGTATGCCTGCCGATACGGCCGCCCGAGATGATGCGCACGGAAATGCGCGGCAGAGCACGCCCACGTTTCATATAGCACGAGCGTGTCGGGATCGTCCGCGGCGCGATGCAGATACGTGTTGATGAAATCCGGCTCCTCGGACATGCGTTCCAGCACATCGAGAAGACGCGTTTCCAGTTCTTCGCGATGCTCGGGCTTGCCCGGCAGATGCACGACGAACGAAGTGATGTCACTCATGATGGATACCTCGCGTTGCACGGACCGCGCGCGCGGCCCGCGCTCGACTAAAAGCCGACTCAAAGCTGACTCAAAGCTGACTCATGCCGCCGTCGATCACGATCTCCGTGCCGACGATGAAGCCCGATTCCGGCGATGCCAGGTGCAGCACCGTCGCCGCGACTTCGCTCGACTTGCCGAAGCGTCCGAGGGGAATCTGGCTCTGGAGTTGCGCGGCGGCTTCATCGACGAGGCCGAGCTTGCCGTGCAGCGGCGTCGAGACGGGGCCGGGGCTCACGACATTCACGCGCGCGCCGCGCGGCAGCAATTCCGCCGACAGCGTCTTCGCGAGCGAGATGAGCGCCGCCTTGCTCGCCGCGTACACCGACGACATCGGCATGCCGATGTGCGCGTTGATCGAACCATTCAGCACGATCGACGCGCCTTCATTCAGAAGCGGCACCAGCGACTGAATCTGGAAATAAGGCCCTTTCACGTTGATTGCAAAGGTTTCGTCCCAGGCCTTTTCGTCGATCTCGGTGAACGGCGCGAACGTGCCGACGCCCGCGTTAATGAAGATCGCGTCGAGCCGGATGCTTGCATCGACCAGCGCTTGCGCGAGTTCACGCGCGGCGCCGACCGTGCCGGCCACGTTGCGGATGGCGATGGCGTTCGCGCCCAGCGAAGCGCGCGCCGTGGCAAGCGAGCTTTCGTCGCGCCCGGTGATGACGACCCGCGCGCCTTCGGCTGCAAATGCTTGCGCCGCCGCGAGACCGATGCCGCTGTTGCCACCGGTAACCAGAACTGTCTTGCCGTCGAAGCGATTCATGACGTTCTCCTTGTGAACGTTGATCAGTGTGAAGTGATTATGGGCGCGCGTTTGCGTAAATCCGTACGATGCGGTTGCCGCACTCGTTCGATATCGTCGAACGTGTTCTCGTCTACGTGATGCGGCCCACATATCACCTTGAAGCTGACGGGAACGGGTCCTACAGTTACGCAGACTTTCCAGCCTGCTTACAGCTTCGCCATTTCCTCGTATCTTCGACAGGGAGGCGCATCATGCAGGACGCGCAAGGCGGCATGGCCGCACAGCCGAATCCGGAGCGGTTGCTGCAGATGGGAATGGCGTTCTGGGCATCGAAAGCGTTGCTCTCGGCGGTCGAGCTGGGCGTGTTCACGCAACTGGCGAGCGGAGCGCGCCAGGCGGACGACCTCGCACAGGCACTCGAACTGCATCCGCGCGGGGCGCTCGATTTTCTCGATACGCTCGTCGCGCTCAACCTGCTGACGCGCGAGGACGGCCGCTACGCGAACGCAAGCGACGCCGACTTCTTCCTCGATCGCAACAAGCCTTCGTATGTCGGCGGATTGCTGGAAATGGCGAACGCGCGCCTCTACCCGTTCTGGGGATCGCTCACCGAGGCGCTGCGCACGGGACTGCCGCAAAACGAATCGAAGCACGGCGGCAATGTCTTCGAGACGCTTTATAGCGATCCGGCGCGTCTGCGCGGTTTTCTGCAAGCGATGAGCGGCGTGAGCATGGGCACGGCTCAGGCGATCGCCCGGCAGTTTCCGTGGAGTGAGTACGGGACTTTCATCGATATCGGTGCGGCGCAGGGGGCGCTGCCGGTGCAGATCGCGCGGGCGCATCCGCATCTGACGGGAGGCGGCTTCGACCTGCCGGTGGTCGGACCCGTTTTCGAGGACTACATCGCGGCGAATGGACTGCAGGACCGGCTGCGCTTTTATCCTGGCGATTTCTTCAAGGATCCGTGCCCGTCAGCGGATGTGCTCGTGATGGGTCACATCCTGCACGACTGGAATCTGCCGCAGAAGCTCGAACTGCTTGCAAAGTGCCATGCCGCGCTGCCGCCGGGCGGCGCGCTCATCGTATACGACGCAATCATCGACGACGAACGCCGCGAGAACGCGCTCGGCCTTTTGATGAGCCTGAACATGCTGATCGAGACGCCGGGCGGCTTCGATTACACCGGCGCGCAATGCTGCGCCTGGATGAAGGAAGCCGGATTTTCAGCGGCGCGCGTCGAGCCCCTGATGGGACCGGATTCGATGGTGATCGCGACGAAGTGAATCCGTGGCGCGCCGCGCGCGTGACGCTTCGTCAGCGGTCGTTCGACATCCCTTTCAGGCGATCGTTGCCCGCGTCGCGGGCGGCGTCGGCGGTGGCGAAGTTTTCTTCGGAGACAAGGGTGCGCTTCACTTCGCGCGCCGAAAAATCGACGAGCGTCAGCACCCACACAAAACCACCCGCCTGTTCCGCGGTCTGCACGAATGCGCGCAGATCGCCTTCATTCGACGATGCCATACCGACCTCCACGTTCATGTTGATGCGCCCTGCCGGCGCCACGCGCGGCGTGAGCGCAGGCTGACGATACGTCGGCTGAACGGGCGCTAACGGGCGGCAGCCGGCCGCCGTGATCAGGCTTCGAAATCGAGACCGCCGAACAGAACCGACGGTTCCGCCTGCGAGCGCGTCGCGAGAGCGACTTCGCGCGCGCCCTGCCAGGCGTCGAGCTTTGCGGCCATCGCGTCGAGATATCGCAGGAATCGGGCCTCGCCGCCGATGCCCATCAGGCGTTCGATTTCTCCATCGTCCCAGGTCAGAAATACATTCAGCGGATATGGATAGACGCACCGATCGTCGCCCTCGCGGTGCGCACGCTCGGCGCTGACACGCAGACGCGTCGGCACGGCCGTGCTCTCGTATGGAAGGATCTCGACGCGCACGCCGCGCCCGAGAACACGCGCCACGCGCTCGACGATGCGGGGCGCATACGCGGTCTCGAACCGGAGCGCCTTTTGTCTATTCAACGCTGGTCTCCGGTAGCGTCGTTTTGCAACGTGCTCAGACGGGCGGCAGGTCTTCGAGCGATTTCTCGATCTGCCCGTCCTGCACGCGCGCCTCAATGCCGATGTGCCCGTTCGTATACGGCAGGGCGCTGACTTTCGGACCGAGGAAGGCACGCCCGCCGAGCGTGAAGAGCGTGCGGACTTCCTTGCCGCTTTTGAGGGCGTCCACGACTTGCTGAACGTCCACGATGCTGGTGGGCGCGGCCCAGTCGTTCGTGGCTGGATCGAAACTGCCCCAGCGCACGCTGGTCACGCGGTCGTTGACCCAGCGCACACCGTCGATCGCCAAAGTAGTCATGTCTGCCTCCAATGTCGTCGTTGGGGGGTGGTTTGGAAATCCTAGCATGGTGGAGCGACGCGGGTGAACGTTTGCGTCACAGACGCCGGAAAAGCAAAAAGCCCAGTCGAATGACTGGGCTTCTTGCATGAATTCTCGGTGGGGTGGCTGATGGGACTCGAACCCACGACGACAGGAATCACAATCCTATTCATCTAGCCTTATTGGGCAAGCAAACTCGCCATTGCAATGGGAACGCAATCGAAATTTGGATCGTTGATTCTACAGGCTTTTTCTGACTTCGTTCCCAGAAATTGGCGTCGGAAAGCTCCGGCGCCATACTGTATATCCATACAGTACAGGGAGGCTTGGCATGGGCCTATTCCAAGGTGATCGCGACGTAGAGGAAGTGGAAATGACGGCGATGTGGTGCCCGGTCTGCGCGAGACGGCTCACGCGCGATGAGTTTCAGCCGGCGGGTGGTGACATGCCTGATCGGTGGATGTGCGGAGACTGCGATTGCATTGTCAACGAATACGACGACGAATACGAGCAACCGCAATGGATCGCGGCCGCAGAAGATCAGGTCCAGGCTTGCGATGGGTAAGAACGGAAGTATTCTGCTGCGCGAGCTCGCTTCTCGCGTGAGCCACATCGACATCGCGTGCTCTCGATGCGACCGCAAAGGCCGGTATCGACTCGCCAAGCTGGTCGCGCGCCTCGGAGATGATTTCCCGATGACGGATCTCGGCGCCGAGCTGGCAGATTGTCCGCGCAGGAACGCGGCCGCGCATCACGAGCGGTGCGACGTGTATTTCGCCAGGCTCGCGCAGATTATGACCGGTGACGAGCAAACATCAACGTCGACGCCAGAGGAAGCCTGAGTGTCAACGGGCGGCGGAGCGAAATGCAGTGTTTCGCTATCAAGCTTGAATGCCGCGCATCGTCCAAAATAACATCGAGCGTTTGCATGGCGCTCGGATTCATCTAAAGCCACTTAGCCCGGCTGTGTTGAACTGCACCCCAAAAGTTGGACAACCGTCCAACGACTTGGGGCAATGTCCCAAAGTCAGTTGAAGGTTGGGACGGCGGGTGCAGCATAGATTAGGCAGCCTTTAGATCGTGGTCAATGGGTTTTTCAGTCGGTTTGGCAGTGGAGCGTTGCAAGGCAGTGGCCAGCACCCAAAGGTCCTTTACGCCCAGGATCTTGCGGAAGTGCTTCTCCGCTTCGAGGAAACCTGCGGCAGTCCAGCGCAAGGCCATGTCGGCGTCGCGATAGCGCTTCACTCGCCCGGCCACGCGGCGCACGGCACCGTTTGGATTTTCGATAATGTTGGTCGTCGACAGGCCACGCATGAGCGCCGGCGTGAGCCCGAGTTCGTTCACCGTGAATGTCTCCTCCAGCCCCTCCAGCAGCGCGGCCGAGGCGTCCGGATAGTCGGCCTTGAGCCACGCCGCGTGCGTCTTGAGCTTGGCCATGCCTTCCTTGGCCGGCAGCTTGTAGGCCGCTTTCATGATCGCCGCTGTTTGCGAAACGCACTCGCGCGGAAGACGCTCAAGGACGTTGCGCTGCTTGTGCACACGGCAGCGCTGCACGTGTACACGTTCACCGAAAAACTCCTCAATGGCGGAGCGCAGTGCCTTGGAGCCGTCGATCACGAACAGGTATTCATGGTCCGTGGACAGGCCGCGCTCGCTCAGCCCTCGCAACAGATCCTTGACGACCTGGGCGTTCTCGCTGGAACCGCTCGCGAGTCCTAGGAGGTGTTTATCGCCGGCGCTGTCCACGCCGATGGCGGCGATGATGTGCCGTGCGTCAACGATAATGCCGTCGATGTAGATCGCCAGAAAGTCCCTATCGTGGAAACGCCGTGCCATCAGATCGGCCAGCGCTTTCTCGCTGGCCTTGATGAACTCGCGCGAGACGCTGCTTTTGGAGATGCCGACGGTGCCGGCCATCTCGGGCAGGACCTTGCCATATTTGCGCGTCGAGACGCCCGTCACCATGATCTCGTGCATGCGCTCGGCCAGCCGCGGATTCTCAGTCAATTGCGCGTAGGCCGGGACCTGCATTTCGCCGCCGTCGCGGTGCCGCAGGCGCGGGCGCTTGACGCTCAATTTGCGCTCGTCCATCACGATCTGGCCTTGTTGCGAGCCGTGCCAGCGGATCTCGCCGCCTTTGCGGCCCGGATGCTTCTCGCCCGCGACCTCCGTCGCGGAAATCACCAGCAACTGCTCGACCAGCCCACGGCCGGCCTCGTGCATCAGTTCGTCGATGCTTGCACGAGTGTTCTGGAGCAGATCGAGCATCGGCAGCAGGAGCTGACTATTCTCGGCGAAACAGGCCCGCAGCCGGTCTTCGTTCTGCTTGGCGACGATGTTCAAAGGCGCGCTGGCCTTGGAGGCCTTCTTCTTGGTAGGCTTCATGTGGCGGTTCTCCTTGGTTCCCTATTCGGGAGGTTGGTCCTGGAAACCCGATTCTCTCGGATTCCCAGAGGGAACCGCCGCCTTCAACCTTCAACTGCGCCTGGGACATTGCCCGACTTGGGGTGTTTTTTATGACCAAGCACAGCGCGCAATTTAAGCGAGCCGTCGTCGAAGACTATCTGTCAGGCAAATATGGTGGTAGTGGAGCAGTGG
>NZ_JALQDI010000006.1:0-268446 GCF_023631305.1 Caballeronia sp. INML3B | reverse complement strand
GGCTGAGTCCTGTAATGTACAGAACTCAGCCCTCACGGCCTTAGCCCAAACCTGTCCAACTTTGCGGGGTCAGTTCATGTGCCGGGCTTTTTTCTTTATCGCAGCAGCTCACTTTCTGTCGAATCGCAGGAATGTTATTCTCGTATCCTGTGGCCGGCCTTGGTTCTCATATCGTTGATATGGAAGCTTCTGATAAGCAGAAAAAGCGAATCCCAAGGAGTCCATGAGCAAGATGTAGTCTTCTGCGTTCCTGTTGAAAACCGGCGGATCGCCATCTCTCCGCCATCTCGTGTCCATAAGCTCCGCAATGACCACCCTTTCTCGGCGCTTCACGATTTCTTCGAGCAGCGAAGGAATGGCCTCGTCAGAGACATGCAACAGGACTGTGTAGATCATTGCGGTCGGCGCATCCGGATATTCGATTCCATGATCCGTAATACGAATACGGTGTCCGGGTAACGCTTTCCTTGCTTGCGAAACGGCATTCGGGTTGATGTCGACGCCGATGTATTCATCTTTGTTGAACAGCGCTGCTATTCGTCCAACCCCGCAACCAACTTCCAAAACAGGGAATTTGCCACCGATCGTGTCTCGCAGCACACGACCAACATCAAATCCTTCAGGATACTCAAGCCCGATTTCTGGCTTGATGTGTCTCGTACCTTCAGAAATCCAAAATCCTTCTTCCACAGTTCGCCAAAGTCGATTATCCAAACGGTCGCGTATCCCAGCTTCCGTGTGGCTTATTGCCCGGGTATGGAGAGCTCGTCCGTCCGTCTTCGAGGAGCGTGAAGCTTGCCAGTGCCTGACCACCGGAGCGGAGAATTCCGCGGCGTCGGCAATCTGAAGGTATGACCTCGGCAACCAGACGGTTTTCAGCGGATGGACACTGCTAATGTCGCACCACGCCGAGCACAGGTGCTCTTGGTCCCAAGTCTCGGGATCAGCTTCGCAGCGCAGCAGCCACTGATCGATAAGCTTCCCAGCAAGATCCGTCTTTCCGAAGAAGATCGTGCCCGACGCGAACTGCCACCCCTGGTCTGATGCTGTCTTACCATGCCACTTGTGCACTGCAAAATCGGCGTCTAGTGTCGCGAAGAGGTCGGGGCTTGCTTCAACCGTCGCATCTGCATCGAGCCATACGATCGGAACCTCAGAAGCAAGCCACTTATCACGAATGAACCGTGCTTTGTAAGCGCAATTCAATTCCCACGCACCAAAACTCTGTATGGGGTCGAACTCATATTCGACATTGAATCGGTCGAGACATTCCTTCAAGCGCGCAGCCAGCCCAGCATATTCATTGTCGCTTGTGAAGAAGCAGACGACTTTGAATTTCCTCTGAGCGAGGAGCGGTGAAAGGCTTCCATAGACGTTAGCCGCGGGTCGACCGATGGCAGCATTGCGACCGATGAATCCAGTTTGATTAAGGGCGCGGACCGAATGTTCGACGCCCTCGGGAACTAAAGTGGCATCGGCGAACTGGTCGAGAAATCCGTACTCTTCGATGAAGTCCGCCGGCCAAGGGGACGGCCCGCTCCGTTTTGTCAAGCCGAATCTATTCAATAACTCTTGCTGTAGTCGTTTCAACATGGTGTTCATTCTAGCGAGACTCAGGTTGGGCGCAGAACTCGCAGAATCTTACTTTATTCTTCTGATCCCGAGGTTAGAGCGCATGCGCCGCGACACGCACGAAGCAGATCTGCCCCGCAGCAGCATCATCGATGTGACGATGCTACATGCAACTACTACTGCCTGATTCGGAGGAAAAGATGACAGTGAACGAGAAACAGAAATGCCAGCACTGTGCCCAGCGTGGCGTGGTTGGAAATTACGGCAGCGGATTTCTGCGGTGCAATGTGTGCTCCGGAGGCGGACGACGGAACGCCGATTGAATTGGCCGTGGTTCCCTTGACCAAAACAGTGTTCGTTCCGGACGGAATCACCGGATTGAAGGTGAGTACCTTACCGCTGAGCGTGCAGTCGAGCTGCGGAACGCCATCGCAGTACACATCGATGTTGTTGATTGATCCGTAACTGCCCGTGAGCGTCAGCGACGTGGTCGATCCTGCGACGAAGTTCGTGACAGCGAGAAACGTCTCGACCGCTCGGTTCACCGACAGAGCCGTGCGCAATTGCGCGATCGTCCCTTTGACGGTGGCACCCGATTGAGTCATGAAAAGATAGTCGGCGTCCGAAAAGCCAGTCGCAGACGGGAACGCCGGAAGTCGAATCCCTGCCCCTGTGGTCATCTCTTATGGTCCTGAAAAAGCAAATCCCGCGCAAGGCGGGATCGGTGAATTACGCAGCGGCCGGTTCGTCGGGGGTCCAGTGGCTTGCGCCACCTACTCGCACGCCGGCCCACATGAGCCAAGCGCGCCATTTCGCAACGCCAGTGAGAAGAGACGCCTCTTTTAGGACGGCATCGGCGACCTCACGCGCGACCGGGTGCGTCGTGTAGAGGAAGTCATGCACCACCGACGCGAGCGTGCTGGTGTCGCCGCACAACCAATAGACGAGCGGCGCGCGCGGCACGGACGCGTAGTCGGTGACGAAGCCGGGCGGCACGACGAAAGTCTCACCGGCAATGTCCGACTCGTAGACGAGTGGCGCGGTAAGCCGCCATTTCCCGTCATCTGTGCCGCTCGCGTTCTCGACGTGCAGATCCGTCAGGAACGCGCTCATTGCGCGCTCGCGATGGCCGTTGCAATTGCGACCTGCGCCGCAGTGATCGCGATCTCGGCAGCCATCTTCTGTGCCTGGTCGAGCGGCGACAGATCGATGATCCGAATGAGCGACGGAATCGCCTGATTCGCGAGCGCTTGAACGTCGGTAACCGAAAGCGTGACCGGCGCGCCGTCCGCCGTGTTTGTGGCGAATGCGCACACCTTTGAAGTCGCGGCCGACGCCTGCGAGAGCTGCGCGATCGAATCGGCCGACAGTTGCGATTGCATCGCAAGCATCGAGCTCATGAACGGCTGCACGACGGCGCACTGCTTTACGACCTGCTTCTGCAGATTGGCGAGCGCGTCGCTCGCCGGGACGGTTGTCACTGTCGAGCATGCGGAGAGAACGAGCGCGATTACGCCTGCCGCGAGCAGCATGATGGTGCGTTTCATGGTGATTTCCTTCGAGGGTGGAGATTACTTGCCGAGTTTCGCGGAGACGCCGAGGCCAGCCAGAAGCGCGGCCGCGCCTGTGCCGTATGCCTGCATGTCGAACGGCTTGCCGGTGACTACGCTGAACACTTCGAGCGCGAGTCCAACAATGACGGCGACAGCGGACCACGCGTAGGCCGGTTCGAGCGTCACGTTGTCGTCGCCGGTGACCAGCTGCAACAGTCGCTTGATCATGGTCAGAGGTGCTCGTGGTGAATGACTTCGGTCGGCGTGAATTGATACCCTTCTTTGCCGTACCGTTGCGCGACGAAATACGGGAACGGCATCCAGTGGATTCCCTCGTTTTTCCCGCGATGATGGTCGGCGCACAGCAGAAGACCGTTCACCGTTTGATCGTCGACGAACGAATACGGGTCGTCAGTCGAAAATGTCGACCAGTCAAATGCCTGCGCAAACTTGCCCCACAATCCCGCCTCGCAGTCCTTGCGGAAGCGATCCCAGTCGATCATGTTTGCCAGAGATCGCTCGATCGGATGATGATGCGACTCCAGCGGATGTCCGCTGTCTTCTGCCGTGCGGCCGCACACCGCGCATCGCCCGCCCTCACGCTCGACAAGCAGCTTCTTGGTGCGAGCAAACAGCGCAGTAGTCGTGCGCGGCTCGTGGCCGGGCAGAAAGACATCCACCTCGCACGATTCTTTCTGTTCGTGAATTTGTTCTACGCTCATGCAATCCCCAATGCGCGCTTGGCCGCGCCGTACAGCGCGAGCCGTTGCTGATACCCGTTCGGCATTGCGGAACTTGTCGCGCTGCCAAGGTTGATCACCTTGCTGATCTGTAGAAACTTCTCAGCGTCGGCGTATCCGTTCAGGCCGTGATTGGCCCACCACCAGCCCGCCGAGCTCGCCGCGTTCGCCGGCTGCTCGAGCAGCTCGGGATGAGTGATCAGGTCAAGGTCGAGTCCGATGCTTGCGAGCTGGTAGTTCCGGCGGCCAGTGATCTGGATGAGGCCGCGGCCCATGAAGCGCTTGCCGTCGCCTGGCTGCGTGTTGCCGAGATCCGCCCGTCCCTCGTAGCGCGTCTGCGCGGGGGTTGGCCCCCAGATTTCGCGGGCATAGATAAGACCGCCCGACTCGTGGCCGATCTGCGCGAGGAACGCGGCCACGCGGCGCGGCGTGTTTATCGCGAAGCGGTCGCACGTCGCCTGCAGATGCGGCAGCCATTGCGCAGCACGAAGCTGCGTCACGCCGGTGCCGGCAGACACGATCGTCGAGTTGAGTTCCATGTCAGTCCAGATTCGGCCACTTGCCGTGAGCGAGCGCCCAGATAACACCGCCGACCGTCAAGAACGGCCCGAGATAGATCGCGGCGCTGCGAAGGAAGCGCGCCATGCGCGCGAAGAACGTCGCGCTCTGCCCCGCGCGATTGAAGATGTCGATCAGCGCCCGGGTGTTGCTTTCAATCCGAAGGGATCGCTCGTCCGCCGATTTCGTCAGCGCCGTGTTCTCCTCAATGGACTTGTGGACGGCCTCGAAGCGACGGTCAATCTGCTCTTGGAAGTCCTCGAACCTCTGGTCGATCATCGCGAACCGCTCCTCATTGCTGGGTCGGCGCTCCAGGTGCGCGGGTGGATTCAAAAGTTGGCCCCGTAAAAGAAAAGCCACCCGTAGGTGGCTTGTTGGAAATCGCTTTGCCGGTTAACCGGGCATGAAAAAGCCGCCTCAATGGGCGGCTACTGGTCCAAATCCGAGCACAGCAAGCCATATTCGACTGCGTGTTACTATCCGCCGTTGATAAAGCGTCCGAAAACGATAAATGTCATCGCAACAACCACAGGCTCAAATCCCGAATCAATCCCCCGAAAAGATAGATGCATTGACAGGGATTCGTATCTTCGCCGCCTTATCCATCTTCATCGGCCATTTACCTGAATACGTCGTTCCGTCTGCGACGTTCAGACCTTTCAATTTGGGCGGAGCCGTACCCCTATTTTTTGTACTTTCTGGTTTCATCCTGACTGTGGTCGGAATGCGCGGTCGTTCTTGGGCCGACTTTTTCGTCGCTAGATTTGCTCGGATCTGGCCTGCGCACATCGCATCATTGATTCTTCTATTCCTCGCCTTTTGGCCGTGGAGCGAGGTTTATTTCACCACAACGCTATACGTTCAAAGCTTGGTGCTGAATATCGGCTTGCTGCAGGACTGGTTTCCGGTGCTCGACTTCTATGGCGGCTATAACTCCGTGTCGTGGTCCCTTTCCGCAGAGATGTTTTTCTATGCGCTTTTCCCATTCCTTGTAGCGTCGGCAATCCGCAGGCCGGTCCTCCTGTTCATCGGAACGACCGCCATCATCTCGGGTTCTCTCGTAGCCATACCGATGATTTTTCCGTGGGCCGATGTGGGCTGGTTGAAATCGATGAATCTGGTCGCGGGACTTTTCTCCTTCCTCGTCGGTGTTTTTGCCGGCCTGCAGCAAAAACGATACAAACACCTCACGCCACGGCTCGGCTACTTCACCTGGTCCGTCGTAGAAGTTGCAGGAGTTGTCTTCGCCCTGAGCGCCAATGCCTACATGTCCGAGCACTCACGAACGCCTTACATAGGTCTCTCCGGTCTCTTGCATGGCAACGCCGCTGCACCCGCTTATGCGCTGATGATCGTGATTCTGTCGGTTTCGCGCGGATGCCTGTCCCGCTTCCTGTCGAGCAATGTCATGGTCTACCTCGGCGAGGTAAGCTTCGCGTTCTACCTCGTGCATCAGATCGTGATCCGCTGTTACGTCGAGCGCGTGGACGTCCTAAAGCATTGGCCACAGTCAGTTCAATTTTTGGTCGTCGCCGCTGTCAGCCTCTTGCTTTCTATGGCGATGATGCATCTCGTCGAACGACCGGCACGCGCCGGCATAGTCCGAGCTTGGAAGAGCCGTCATTCATTTCAGATGACGGCATCCGGTGATAACCGGTCCCAATCGTGAATAGCTGAGACGGCATCTGGATTACGTCCCAGGTACAGTCGGCCAGACTGGTGACGCCTGCGTCAGATCAACGCGATTGACAGCCACGCGATATTGCTTCCACTGCTTAAGGAGAGCTGCTTCTGCATCAGTAGCTTCGTCGAGATCCACGGCATCCTGAAGCGGCGCGATCGCAATTGCAGCTTGCGCGAGCAGTGCGTCCCTCACTGTCGAGTTCGACGCGAGGATTTCGGCCGGACCGGGTTGATAGGGAACCGGCGCCGCGAACGTCGATCCGTCGAATGTCCAGCCTTGCTCAGGCTTCGGCTCGACGTCTGTGACATCAATCAGCGTTGAAACGAGTTCTTGCGTATAGCGTTCGTCTATCGGCACTTCCTGACCTTCCGCGTCCGTCAGAGGGTCAATTATTTCGACGACAAGGTTGCCTTGCAGCCGTGCATAGATCCGCATTACAGACTCCCGAATTCTTCAACGATAATGATGGCGTCGCCACCCTTTCCGCCCGCCACCGCCGCGACGCTCGGCCCGATCCATGTTCCGCCGCCCCCGCCGCCGTAGCCGGTAGCAGGCTGGCCCGCGCCCCCGGTCGATGCAACGCCACCGCCGCCGAGCACGGCACTTCCGCCTAATGCGGGCCCGATGACGCCGGTGGAAATTGGCAAAGCTACGCCACCGCCATTCCCGACAGTATTGATAATGTTGCCACCGGTGCTCGGACCCGGAACACCTGCACCGGTAGGCGCAAACGGTGGAGCGGACGGGCCTGCCTTGGAGCCGCCCAAGCCACCAGGCGCGCTGATCAGCGCCCCGAACGAAGCAGTCGACCCGTTTGTCCCTACAGCACCAACGGTGCCGGAAGGACCGACTGGCGCAGTCACGGTCACGCTCGATGGGAACGTCGTGAAAAAACCTTCGCCATACGAGCCGGAGGAACCCCCCGAGCCGATTGATACCTGACCCGATCCTGTCGCCGGTGCCCCACCGCCAGAGCCGCCCGGTCCCTGCACGCGAACACGAATCGCTGTGGTGCCGGCGCCTTTATTCCACGTGAATGTCCCGCCCGTGTATGAAGTGACGCGGAGCAGTCTGCCAGGCGTCGCGTTCTTCAGATTTGCGAGCAGCGTCGCCGTGGTGCCGTCATCGACCGAGTTCACGCCGGTTTCGTCGGCGATAAATTGCGCCAGAACAGCGGCCATGATGCTCGACTGCCGCCACGTTTTGTTCAGTGCCGCGGACTGAGCGACTCCGGACGAATAGCCGTTGGCGATGGCTGAGAGTGCTGCGTATGCAGACTGCGACAGAACGTTCGCAGATCCGCCAACCGCGAACGGAAGGAAATCATTCGTTGCCATTTATGCTCCGTGATGGTCAGGCAGCGACGCCCCATGCGCCGACGTCGAAACCGGAAATCAGATTGTTCTCGACGTCGAAACCGAACAGCGGGCCGCCTGGATTCGATGTCACGAAATAGCCGTCGATGTGCACGGCTTCGGGCTTCAGCGGGATATATCCGCCGCGCAGCAACGCAAGGAAGATTGCGCTCGGCACGTTGCCGGCGATGCCATATGTGATGGACATGTCGCCGTTGTCTTGTATGAAGACGTACGTCGACAAATCGCTATATCCGACCAGTGGAACGGTCTGGCCGGTAGTCTCGTCGTACACAAGGACCTGCGACCCATCCGAAAGGAGGATTTCTGGATAGGAGATGTCTGTCGAGAAGATCAGCGCCAAAACTGCCGCAGAACCCTCGAGCGTTCCGTCCCAATGATTCGCCGCAATTCTGGCGCGAATCAATAGGCGATAGGTGTCATCATCGAGCGATGTGACACCGGAAGACGGATCAAAAGGACCCTGCCACACGCCCTGATCGAACCCGAGTCCTGGCGTGTCGAGCGAGAAGTAGACGCCCGTAAGAGGCGTGTTGACGTTTCGGGTCACACCAACCCACAGCCCAACAGCGTCGAGCTGTGCGCCAACCGCTGAATCGAGATCAAACGAAGACGGTGTCGCGGCGAGCTGGTTCTGAATGTCAACGAACGCCTGCGCGACGCCGCCGATCATTGCCATGAAATTCGGCTTGTCGGCATGCTCAGACGTGACGAGGCCGGTGTAATCGGTAACGTCGGCCATAGATCAGGAAACCGTGAGAGTCACACTAGCCGGCGCGCAAGTCGCAGACTGATTGAAGGCCAGAGGTACGTCAGGAGACCCTGCGCCGCCCGGGCCCGTGAGCGTGAGCGACGCAATCTTGAACGTGTTGCCGCCGCTTACCCCCTTTGCTGCCGCGATGCACGAGTCCCACTCGACGGCGTCCGCGGCCCCGCCGCCGATTGCTACAGAATTCACGTAGTCGGAGATCGCCTGCTGAACGGCCTCGCCGACTACGGATGAATAGCCGGATAGCGCTTTCAGCGAGACCGCTACGGTGATCGCTTGCGTCGTCGGACGGTAAAAGTTGATTGGATGCGGGATGCCGTAGACATCTGTCACCGTGACAGTCGTCGTTCCGTAGGTGCCGCCGCCGGGTGTCTTCTTTGCTGCGATGGCGTTTGCAATCGCGGTCGAGTCTCCACCCTCCACGACCAGCGAAATCGTGTGCGGCGGTAACGTGTTTGAATCCGTCAAGTTCGTGTCGTTCTCGTATGCCGCGTAGCGCGTGACGCCCGAGACCCCTGCGACGGCGCCGATGATGCCGGCGAGAACCGTAAGAGATGGGATCGCAACTGAGGTCGTCTGGCGCTTACGCAGCGCCGCGTCTGTCTCGACAGACGCGCCGGGATCCGCGTCGCTCGCTGCCGTTGCAGTCTGCCAGCCGCGCGTCGGCGTCGAGATCTGCAGCGTCGTGCCCGATGCGAGCGTCACAGCGCCGTCCGTTTGGCACGTTGCCGTCGCCACGACAGAGCCGCCAGAAGGAATCAGCACGCTCGCCGGGAGCACCCACTGATTCGAATTCGCGTCCGTCACGATGCCGTTCGTGATCGTCGTGCCGGCCTGCCCGACGAGCGTCACGTCGACGGTCGATTGCGACGATACATTGCGCGCGATGCCATTGATCTTGACGACGCTCGACAGATTCGCGCCCTGCGCAGTGGCCGGAGAAAATGCGTTGTAGCAGGCGACCGCGCCGTTGTTGCAATCGTTGATCGCAGAGGCGATCGTCGCAATCCATTGCCCGTCTTGGCTATCAGGCGTCACGACGACGTCGGAGCCATAGATGCTCTGGAACGTCGCGATCAGGCTTTGATAGACGTCATTGAACGAGGGAATGGAAATCCCCGCGCTCGTGATAGTCGGGCCGAGCGTTGCGAGAGGGTAAGTCGCCATCAGAGAGCCGCCGTGATTGTCGTTTGGCCGTAGATCGTGTCGATGGTCGCCGCCACCGTGAAGGCGCGCGTCGATGGATCGAAGACGCTGGCGTAATCGGCGATGCCGGTTACGCCCTGCGTTTCGAGGATGCGTTCTTGCACCGCGAGATCGCGCGTCGCCGCTGTTCCGGTTCCCAGGATCTCAGTCGCGTACGGCGTGCCCTCCGTCGTGTCGAGGAACCATTCGCCCGTCGAAAGCTTGAGCCGGGTCAGCACGAGCTGCGCGACAGCCGCAGGCGAGTCGACGAGGAAGTTCGCCGAGCCATGGCCGAACGAGTAGTCGCCGTTTTCGTCGAGTGTTCGATAGCGCATCAGACGACCGATCCTGTTTGACCTGCGCCCGTGGTGACGCCGGTGTGCTTGTGCGATTCATCGATCCGGTGTCCGTTAGCGGAAACCTGACCGGTGAAATTCGTGTTGCCGTTGATCGCCATCGCGGTCGGAGCGCTGTTCGCGTTCTGCACATTGATGATTCCCGTCACCGTGACGGCCGGCGTGTCGAGCGTGACTCCGCCCGGCGCCTTGACCTTCACGACCTTCCCGGACGGGTCGAGATCGACGAACGTCGTACCGTCGTTGCTGCGCAATTGCGTCGTGCTCGTGCTGACGCCGCTGATCTTCGTTGCCTGCGAGAACGGCCCGAGAATCGCGAAACCGTCCGACAGGTCATGCATTCGCAGCTCCGCCTGCACCTGAACGCCGCCTGACTGCCATCACGCATCGATGCAGCGCGACGAGAAAACGATCAGCGCCTCATCGCCAGCCGCGACCGGAAACGTCAGCGTGCAGCCGCCGCCGCGGGGAAAGCAGACTGGAACGTCGACAAGCAACGGAAGCGTCACCCACGAAGTGCTACCATCCTGCGCGCGCACCTGTGCCTGAATGGCGGGTTGCGCAGTGCAGGTCAATGCGCTAGCGTCGAAGCTCTGGATGATCGCGGGGAGCGCCGTCCAGAGTCCCGCCTGGTTGCCGCCGAGCGCAGCGCGCAGCGCGTCTTCAAAGTTGGCCGAGCGTTCGGTCTGGAGCATTGGATATGAGAAAAATCAAAATAGCCGCGATCGCGGCACTGGCCGTCGTTCCCACCTTGGCGCTAGCTGATCAGAGCAGCGACGCGCTATCGAGCGCTCTGCATCCACCGAGTCCGGTTTCATCCAGCCGGCCCAATGAGTCATTACCGATCTACCTGAAGACCGGCTCGCTGATCTGCCAAAAGTGGCAGCAGCTTCGCGGCACTGCCGAAGAAGCCGCACGCGCGCCAGACTCGGAACAGGAGCGCATTGTTCGAAACAGAAACTGCGCCGTTGTGCCGGCGGACACCCGCGTCGCGATCATCAAGACCGATCCGAAGTCGTGGGACGGGGCGGCTGAGAAAACTTATGGCTTCGCGAAGGTCAGCTGGCACAGCCAGTTCGGCGATGATTCCGGATACGTCGGCGTCGGCGCGCTTCGGAACTAGCCTGCCGCCTGTACCGAGTTGCCCGCGGGTACGGACGTGTCGACCGCCAAGCAGATCAGATCGCAATACCACTCCTGCCCGCGCGTGTCGCCGATGAACTCCGAGACCAGCACGCGGTAGAAGCCGGCGGCCGTCGTTTGCGCTGCCGCTGACAGGCCGGTGTACGAAAGCCCCTGCTGCTTAATCGTCAGCGTGTTGATGTCAGCCTGCGCGATCTGCACGAGGCATCCGATTCGTACCAGCGGGTTCAGCAGAATGCGCGCGTGCACGCCATCTTCGGTCGCCTCCGGCACGCCGATCAGCCCAGTCGTCGAAGAGAGCACAACCGCCTCGCCGGGCCGATAGCCTGTGACGGGCACTACCACTGCCTGCCCGTTCTGGATGCTCCAGCGAAAACCGTTCTTTGCGGCCCAGTCTCGCGCGTAGTCGCGCGACATGCCGAACAACACCTTGCCGCGCGCGAGCGCCTGAGCCGGGATTCCGCCGACCAGACCGTTGACGTCCGTCGCATATGGCAGCTTCCCAGCATCGGCGTTCTGCTTCGTGATCGAGTCGAGGATCTGCTGCGGCGTGCTGCCGGCCGCCAGAGTCTGATTGACCATCCCGAAGTTGTAGAACTCGTCTCCGTCCGCCGCCCAATTGTCGAGGAACGAATCGACGTTGCGCTCTTTCCCGCGCACGAACTGCTTGATCGTGCCTTGGAAGATGATTCCGAAATTGCCCTTTTCGTATCCCGCCTGCAGCGTGATCGTCGTGAACTCGCCCTGAATCGCCTTCACAGTGGAAGGCGCGAGGTTGTACACGCGCACGTAAAGCGTGTTCGGTGCCTGAGTATCAGCCTGCCGCACTTCGAATCTGAATCGAAGCTGTGAAAGCTCGAGACCCTTCGAGCCGCTCGAAACGATCAGCGTCGCCTTCCGTCCGAATTGATCGCTCATGAGGTCACGAAGTAGAGATGCCCTGTCGTACCGATGTTGTCGAACGTCGGCACCGCATCGGGATCATGGTCTGTCTGAACCACCAGTTTTCCGGTGAAGCCGAGATACCCGTACTGCCCAAGCAAATCGACGCCCGTCACGAGCGGGATGCTTCCGACCATCGGGTTTCCGGTCGCGTCCGCAATGTCCAGCATCCACGCCGCGGCCTGCACGTTCCAGCGAAGCGTCATCTTGTAGGTGACGCCGCCGAGCGCGATGCTGAACGTCTGCGGTTTGGCCGACAGCGGAATCTCGTATGCGGTCATGGAAGTGCTGTCACGTTGATGTTCGGCGCAGGGACTGGCGAGGTCACCCCTGCGTCTTCAGGCGACGCGGTGCTCGCCGGGTTCGACATGTTGCTCGAATCAGGAACCGTCACCGTCTGGGTCTGTGCCATCAAAATCTGACGCATCACGATGCGGATCAGCATCGAGTTTTCGGTGTCCTTGTCCGTGGTCGTGGACAACGATTTGACGAGGCCGCCGGGCACATTCGCATCAAGCGAGCGAAGCAACGGGGCAAGAAGCGCGGCGAGGTGATCGAGCAAATCGAGATCACGCCGCAGATAGCCGCGCTGATCGCCCGGCTGAAAGTCGCGCGCGCGGCGCAAAAGAATGAAGAATGCCTCTACGTGTTTCCGAATCGCTCGGGCACGGCGTACACGCAGGCCGGATTCAAGACGATGTGGCAGAAGCTGATGGTCGAAGCGATCAAGAAGAAGGTGATCGCGCACCGGTTCACCTTCCACGACTTGCGCGCCTACTACGTCACCCAGCACAAAGCAGAGCGCGGTGCCCTGCCCGATCTGCACGCTAACCCCGCGACGACCGCCCGCGTCTATGACCGTTCGAGGGTCGTGAAACGTCGTGCGCTTTGACTGTATGGATGCACAGGATATGCGTTTTCACGTATATCGTAGGCATCCACCTCGGTTCCCAAAATGGGAATTTTGGCGGGAATCAAAAGAAAAAAGGCACTGGATAAAATCACAGTGCCTTTCTCTAGAGCGTTGATCCGCTTGAAATCTTTTTGGGGTGGCTGATGGGACTCGAACCCACGACGACAGGAATCACAATCCTGGACTCTACCAACTGAGCTACAGCCACCACTGGTGCCGCGATCTTGATTGCTTCTGAACTGCTGCAGCAATCAAGAAGCGAGATTATACGAACAACGATCGCGCTTGCCTAGTACCTTTGAGCATCTTTTTCCGAAGTACGCGCATCAGGACTCGATTGCTTCCACGGCCTCGCGAAGGTGGCTGCGCGCCTCGTCGAAAATCGTCAGATCGCCTGTTGCGAGCCGGCGATTATCGGATAGCACACGACGCCATCCCCGCGCGCCCGCAACGCCGCGATACAGGCCCAGCGCGTGGCGCGTCACGGCGCCGAGATACGTGCCGCGAGATAGTTCGTGACGCGCGTAGTCGATGAGCCCCGCCTCGATGTCCTCGCGCGAGGGCACTGGCGTCGCAGCGCCGTAAAAGCGCGTGTCGACGCCCGCGAGCACGTACGGATTGTGATAAGCCTCGCGGCCGAGCATCACGCCATCGACGTGCTTCAGATGCTCTTCGACTTCGTCGAGCGTCTTGATGCCACCGTTGATCGAAATTTCGAGATGCGGGAAGTCGCGCTTCAACCGATACGCATACTCGTACTTGAGCGGCGGAATCTCGCGGTTCTCTTTAGGGCTCAAGCCTTTGAGGATCGCGTTGCGCGCATGCACGATGAACACCTCGCAGCCCGCATCGGCGATCGTGCCGACGAAATCGCGCACGAACTCGTACTCCTCGACCGCATCCACGCCGATGCGATGCTTGACCGTCACCGGAACCGATACGGCGTCGCGCATCGCCTTCACGCAATCCGCGACGAGCTGCGGCTCCTTCATCAGGCACGCGCCGAATGCGCCGCGCTGCACGCGCTCGGACGGGCATCCGCAATTCAGGTTGATTTCGTCGTAGCCCCACTGTTCGCCGAGCTTCGCGCTCTTTGCGAGATCGGCCGGCTCGCTGCCGCCGAGTTGCAGCGCGACGGGCGCCTCGGCGGGCGTGAATGCGAGATGGCGCGCGACATCGCCGTAGAGCAGCGCGCCCGTCGTCACCATTTCCGTGTAAAGCCAAGTCTGACGCGATACGAGGCGGTGCAGGGACCGGCAATGGCGGTCGGTCCAATCCATCATCGGGGCAACGGAAACGCGGCGCGGGCTGGTCTTCGATACGGCTGACATGGGCGACGGCGGCCGCGCTTTCGCGCGAACCGCCTGAATCTAATAGGGAATCGACAATTTTACCGCAGCGCGGCGGATCGGTCGTCCGGCCCGAATCGGCCGGGCGCCAGGCACGCGTGATGCACATCGAGGGTCTCCCCTTCGCGGAGAGCGATCATGACCCGACATCACCTCGCGACAGCCGCCCTTTTGCTCATCACTACGTTCACGGCGCACGCCCAGACCGCGCGTCCGGACGACAGCGCCTCGATGGTCAAGCCGCCGAGCGCGCCCGGTGCGCCATCCGCAAGCGCCACGCGCCCCGACAATCCCGACAACATGCCGGTGAAGCGCCCGAATCCGCCGCAAAACAGCGATCGCATGCTGCATCACAGCCCGGCGAGCGACGCCATCGCAAAATAACCCGCGACAGCGCCGGACCCGGCCTGGAAGCACTTGCGACGCCACTATAATGGCGCTCGTCACGACAATCGGAGAGAGCCGCGCCCTCCGGCTTCAAGCGGTCTAGCCAATGCAAAAAGTCATACTGCCATTAGTTTCCGGTTTTCTCGCCGCGCTTTTTTTTCGCGAATCGACCCTGGCGCTGCTCCACGCAGCGGGTCTCGTCGATCCGGCCGGCTTTTCCATCACACCATTTCTTCCGCTCGGCATCCCCGAATTCATCGCCAATGCGTTGTGGAGCTCCATCTTCGGTGTGCTGATGGTGTGGCTCCTGCGCGTTGGGCCCGAGCGCAGCGCACCGTGGATCGGCGCGCTCGTCTTCGGCGGCATCGTGCTGACGGCGGTCGGCGTGTTCGTGATCGATCCGGCGCGCGGCATCTGGCCGAGCGGCAACCTGCTGCCGCGTCTCACGCCCAACTTCATCGCCAACGCCATCTGGGGCTGGGGCGCACTCGTCTTCATGCGCGCGTTCATGGCGGGCAGCGAGTCGGACTGATCCCCCGTCAAAACCGCCCGCGCGGCATCAGTCCTTCAGAAGCCGTAGCGGATGCGCCGCGGGCGTCCACGCGCTTTCGAACATGCGGTCGATATCCGCGGCGTTCACGTCCTCGGCGCGCGCGACCTTCCAGCGCGGCTCGTTGTCCTTGTCGACGATGCGCGCGCGAATACCCTCCAGCACATCGCCGCGCTCGAACATCGTGCGCGTGAGGTCGAGATCGCGCCGCAGCGTCTCGGCCATGGTCGAGAACTTCGCGCGATCGACTTGCTGCAGCGCTACATCGACGGAAAGCGGGGAACGCTCGCGCAGTTCCGCGGCCGTGCGCTTCGCCCAGTCGTTACCGAGCTCCGCCTCGCGCTCGAGCGACGCGAGAATCGATGCGCCGTTGCCCGCCGCGAAGTGCTTGTCGATCATCGTGCGCGCCGCGGCGAGCTCGCTCCTCTCGGGGATCGGCGCGACCTTGTACTTCGTCGTCTCGTTCTGCACGAAACGCACGATCTCGACACCATCGAGAAAGCGCTGATGCCTGAGCGATTCGACGAGTCCCGGCAGCGCGCCATCGTCGAGATAGGCGTCGGCCATGCGGGCATAGAGCGCATCGGCTGCGCCGAGGCTCGCGCCCGTTGCCGCGAGATAGCGTCCGATCGCGCCGGGCGCGCGCGCGAGGAACCAGCTCACGCCGACATCGGGAAAGAGGCCGATACGCGTCTCGGGCATCGCCATCTTCGTCGACTGTGTGACGATGCGCAGGCCGCCCGTGTGATGCGCACCCTGCGAGATGCCCATGCCGCCGCCCATCACGACGCCATTCACGACCGCGATATACGGCTTCGGGAACGTGAAGATCGCGTGATTGAGCTTGTATTCGTCGGTGAAGAACGCGTCGATCGCGTCGCGCGCCCCCGCCTGCGCGGACTCGTACAGAAAGCGGATATCGCCGCCCGCGCAAAACGCCCGCACGTGCGGACTATAGACGACGACGGCGCGGATCGCCTGATCGTGGCGCCACGCGCGCAATGCCTCGCTGATCGCGCGCAGCATCAGCGGCGTCAGCGCGTTGAGTGCCTTCGGACGATCGAGCGCAATGAAGCCGATGCCGTTGGCGGTGTCGATACGGATGTCTTCGGTGGTCATCGTGTTGAAGTGTCGGATCGATCCGGTGCGTTGAATCGAGTTTCGGTTCCCCGAGGTTCAGTTCCGTTGACCGGCGCGTACCACGCGTCAAGCGACAGCTCGACGAGTGTCGCGGCCGGCGTCTCGGGCAACGCCGCGCCGTTCAGTTTCAGCGCGACGATGCCATGCAGATTCGCCCACAGCCCTTCCGCGCACGCAACCGGCGCAGCGCGCGGCGGCAGCCGGTCGGATGCACGCAACTCGACGAACGCATCCGCGATCAGCGAGAGCGCCGCCGCGCCGGAATCCGCCGCCCGACCGTTGCCATTGACGTTGTCTTTGGCATCGGCGCCTGCGCCGGCGAAACCTGCGGGCTCCATGAACATCAGCCGATACGTCTCGGGCTCGGCCAGCCCGAATTCGACATACGCGCGCCCCATTGCGTTCAGGCGCGCGGCCGGGTCCGCGATCGATGTATGCGCGAGGAACGCGTCGCGCAGACTCGCGTGCCCTTCCTTGCACAGCGCCCGCGCGATGTCGCCACGGCTCTTGAAATGAAGATAGAGCGCGGCAGGCGAGTAATCGATCGCCTCGGCGAGCTTTCTCATCGAGAGCGATGCGAACCCTTCGCGCTTTACGATCGCACGCGAGACTTCGAGTATGCGCTCGCGCAGCGCCTCGCGCTGTTCGCGTCTTTGCTCGGTGCGCCGCTCCTGCGATCCCATGCGAGGCATTGTCGGCACCGCCTCTTTCGAAGTCAAATCGCGGCGCGCCGGTGCGCGCTCAGATGGTCATCTTGCCGTTGTCGTTGCGGCGCGACGCCGCTCGATAAAGCGGCTCGTCCGAATCGCCGAGCACGACCGACGCGAACACGATGCACAGCGCAAGAATCAGCACACCAACGGCTGCCCAGATGAGCCATAGCGCATTGGACTCGACAAGTGAGTGAAGAAAGGAATGAAGCATGACGACCCCGCGCGATTTTTATATTTGATGCTCAGGAAAGCGCATGCCTTTGAGCAAATAATGTGCCGAGCGAATCGCATCGCGTGCGGCGAATAGAGCGATGGTACTCCGTTGCGCGATCACGCGGAAGCAGGCGCGATGTTTCCGCCGTCGATAACGAACACGGTGCGTTGGAGGTCTTACATCGCGCCGTGTAAGAGACGAAGGCTTGCGTGTGTCAGCGCATCAGACCGTGACGCGCCCCGGCGGAAAGTGTCCGCTTTTCAGGAGCACCGGCATACCGTTGGTCACGCGCAGATGCTCTCGCGCAACGGCTTCGATGCGCGTGCGGCCCGCGGCGAACGCGTCGATCCAGCCGGCGGTGTCGTAGGACTGCGCGCCGAAATGATCTTCGAGCGCTTCGACGGAAATGGCGCACGGCACGCGCCGGCCGTCGACGATCGCGGCGAACTCGACGGTCAGATTGGCATCGCGGTAATCGGGCGCGTCCGGGAGGAAACGAATATCCATGATTGTCTCGTTGCTGATGCGTGGCGACCGGTGGGAGAGCATTGGGTCGGGGGCCACGCGAAGACGTTCAAGCGCTTATCGCTCCATTCGATGCGAGCACGTTGACTGCGCCGCCCACGCTCGCACGAATCGATTCGGCGATATGGTAACCGCGGTCGCGCCGCGCGGTCCAGCGCCCGTGCCGTTCACGCGGCAAGAACGCTTTCGTCGATATCCACGACGAGCAGCGAACTCGCCCGAGGATCGGCATAGTTGAAATCGAGCAGCCGGCTCATCTCGCGCACGCGCTCGCATACGCGTTGCCGCGCTTTCTCCGATAAGTGCGGATAGTCGCGCAGCACGTGCGCGTCGAAGCGATAGTGCACGCCCCAGGCGATGTTGCCCGGATGATTCGCGACGCCGCTCGTACGCCAACTCACGAAAAGCGCGGGCGTCGGCTCGAGACCGATTTCCGCGACATCCGCGCCGCTCGGAAAAAGGTCGATCAGGCAATTCGCGACGTCGTGCAGCACCATGTGTCGCAGGTGGACGGGACGCATTATGTCGCTTGCAGCAAGCGGTCGATGTAGTCGCGCGCGGCCTGCTCCACATGCGCGAGGGCCCCGCTCTCGGTTGCGAAGCGCCGCTCGGGTCCGAGATCGACGAGCGCCTCGAAGCGATGCACGTCATCCGGTCCGCCGCGCGCCAGACTGACCGAACCGACATAGATCGGCGCACCGCCGTCCTGTTCGCCGTGAGCCCGTACGAGCCGCGCCGAGGCGCTGATGTAATACCCGCGATATGGCCCCGTGACTCTTTCCGCCATGGCTTCTTCCCCCTCTTTAGCTTGCCGCGCTTTTTGCCGATTTCTCCCAGGTTCCCGGCAGGCAATTGCAACCGAAATCCCAGATGGATAAGGTGTGCGATCCGGAAAATAGTTCATCGGACAGGCACCTCCAATCGTCGATCCGCAAGCAACGCGCCCGCGCGACCTCGCCCTGCTCGCCCGCCTCGGGCGGATAACAACCGCTTACGAGTCGCGTAAGCCGCGTGTGGGACAATGCCTATCTCAAAAAATGCGCCCTCGCCGCGAAGACAAGGCCGGCGGCGCACATCGCAATTCGCTCTCACGAGGTAAAGATGAAGGAACCCGGTCGGCGCATGCGCCGTATCTCCGCTCGCGCCGCACATGGCGGCGCTGTTTCGCGTGTCTTCTGGCTGCGTGCCGCCGCACTCGGCGCGGCGGTCGTCGCCGTGGCGAGTCTCGGCGCGTGCGCGTCGTCGAACGAAGCATCGCTCATCAACCTGCCCGATGGACAGACCGGCTACGCCGTCAATTGCAGCGGCGCGGACGCGGGATCGAGCTGGGCGAGCTGCTATGTGCTCGCCGGCAAGAAATGCGGCGCGACGGGATACGACATCGTCTCGAAGGATAACGAGGAAGGCGGCCCGACCGGCGGCGGCATCACCAACGTGATATCGGCGAACGTCAAGAACCGCTCGATGATCGTGCGCTGCAAGTAAGCACGCAGGCGATGGACCGTGTCAGTGTGCGCTCATCTTCGAGAACGCATTGAGCACGACCACGCCGGCGACGATGAGGCCCATGCCGAGCATGGCGGGCAAATCCGGCGTCTGCTTGAAGAGCAGCGCCGCGACGAGCGTGATGAGCACGATGCCCGCGCCCGACCACACGGCATACACGACGCCGACGGGCAACGCGCGCAACGTCAGCGACAGCAGATAGAACGACAGCCCGTATCCGGTCACGACGATGACCGCGGGGAGCGCGCGCGTGAAGCCATCGGAGGCGCGCAGCGCGGAGGTCGCGACGACTTCGGCGACGATCGCGATCGCGAGGAGCACATAAGCGGTTGAGCGCATCTTTGTTGTCGTCAGTTGTCGTGTTCGTTCGAAGATGTCGATGGCGTCAGTCGCGTCCGAGCGAAAGATCGCCGAAGTTCTGGCCGAGCACGGCGCATAGCGCTTCGACGACCATCTGATGATCGTCGCGCTGCGCAAGCCCCGACACCGCGACCGAGCCGATCACGCCCGCGCCGGATACGCGCAAGGGAAACGCACCGCCGTGCGTCGCGAACTCGGCGAGATCGAGACCGTACTTGTCGGCGAGCGTCGCGCCGGCCTGCTGCAGCGTAAGACCGATCGCATAGGAACTGCGGCGAAAATGCTCGACGGTGCGCGACTTTCGCTCGACCCAACGCGCGTTGTCGGGCGTGGTGTTGTCCATCGCGGCGTAGAAGAGCTTGCGGCCGAACGTGCGCACGTCGATGACGACGGCCGCGTCGCGCGCGAGCGCCATCTCGCGCAACTGCGCGCCGATCTGCCATGCATGCTCGGCGTGAAACTGGGGGAACACCAGCGTGTGTTCCTGATGCGCGATAGCCTGCAGAACGTGTGGAATGTCCATGAGCGAGGACTCCTTTAGCGTGCGTGGATTGGGATTGGCGTATGTGACTTCGCCGAGATTTTTGCGATTTTGACACGCGCGTGTGAAGTCGCCACGCGAGAGTCGGCCATGAACCGGTTCAATTGCGACCTGTGAGCTGGCACGCTGGGCGCATCGCAATACGCGCGCGGAAAAGCAAAAAGCCCGGCTTGACCGGGCTTTTTGAGTAATGCTGGACGGTGTTGGTTGCGGGGGTAGGATTTGAACCTACGACCTTCGGGTTATGAGCCCGACGAGCTGCCAGACTGCTCCACCCCGCGTCCGTCGAAGAAAAGATTATAAGTCCTCGCTTAGTTTGCCGCAATACCCCGTTTGCTTCGATCTTCCAAAAAGAAGAAACGAAGCTGCGTCGCAGCGTCTCGCGTCGAAGCGAAGCCATGGAAACACGCGTGGCATAATCGTCCGTTCGTCATGGTCTCCATATCGACAACGGATCAAACGCGGCATGCATCACTTGCGTCGGGGCATCATCGGAAAGATCAGCGGGTTCGCGGCGATATGCGCGATCCTGCTGCTCTCGCTCGCGCCCGTCGCATCGCAGGCGTTCGAACATGCGCGCATCGAATCGCTGCTCGCTTCCGTGTGCGCATCCGATGCGCAGGCATCGCGCGATTCGCATCCAGCGAACCACCACGTCGCCGATCATCTTCAGGCATGCGCTTATTGCGATCTCATCGCGCACGCGCCAACGCCGCCGGTATCGCTCGATCGAGCTTTCTCCGCGTTTTCACCACGCGATGTATTCCCTTCCGCCCCGCTCACGGATGCGCCGCGACGCGAGTTGGTCAACGCTGCGCAACCGCGCGCCCCGCCCGCTTTCGCCTGAATCAATTTCCCATGCACGGGCTTCGTCCATCGCACAGCGCGAGAGAAGTCTTTCATTCGCATGCAGCAAATATCGCCCGAAGCGTCGACTGCTTCGAGCACGCAAGGAACCATCATGCTTTCATCATCGTTCAGGCGGGGCGCGCTCGCGCTGGCGTTCTTCGGCTCGACGCAACTCGCGTTCGCGCACGCATTGCCTAAGCTGCAACAGCCCGGCCCCGGCGCGACCGTCAGTGGGCCGCACGAAGTCGCGATCGACTTCGGGGAGGCGCTCGAGCCGACCTTCAGCAAGCTCATCGTCACCAATGCGCGCGGCACGCAGGTCAACACCGCGAGCTCCACCGTCGATGCCGGCAACAAAAAGCACATGAGCGTCGCGCTTCCCGATCTCGCGCCGGGCGTCTACGAAGTGCAATGGACCGCTGTCGCGGCGGACGGTCATCGGACGCAAGGTCACTACAACTTCACCGTCAAGTGAGGACAATATGAAAAAAATCGCTGTACTCGTGGGCACGCTCGCCTGCGCATCGTTCGCCCAGGCCGCCACGCTCGAAGCCCGCGATTGCTGGATTCGCGCGATGCCGCCGAACCTGCCATCATCGGGCTACTTCATCGTTACGAATAACGGCGACAAGCCCGCCACACTCACGGCCGCCGAGACCCCCGCCTTCGGCATGGCGATGATGCACAAGTCCGAGAGTAAAAACGGCACGGCGACGATGTCGCCGGTCGACTCGGTCGACGTCCCCCCGCACGGCACGCTGAGCTTCGCGCCCAAGGGCTATCACCTGATGCTCGAAGAACCCGGCAAGCCGCTCAAGGTAGGCTCGACGATTCCCCTCACCCTTTCGTTCGCGGACAAATCCACGCTCAACGCGAACTGCGAAGTGAAGTCGCCGGCGACGGTCGGTCATTGAGATCACGCAGCTCACGCTTCTTAAAAACAAAGCGCGCCGGATTTCCAGCCCGGCGCGCTTTTTTAGCGGCTACACAGCATTACTTCACGGCCTGCTGAACATGTCCATGATCTGCTTGCGTTCGTCGGTCGTGACTTGCGGCGTTGGGGGCGCCTGCATGCCGGCCGGTCCCACGCCGCCCATCGTGGTCGCATCGCCCGCCATGGGGTTGGTGTTATCCAGTCCGATGCTCGCGACGAAGCCGGCGCCCGGCGTGCGGTCGGCATAGAACAACTCGCCGTCGACAGTCGTAATGCCATCGGGCTTCGCCATCTGCTCCTGCGGAATCCCCCGCAGCGCGCGTCCCATGTATTCGACCCAGATCGGCAGCGCGAGCTGCGCGCCGAACTCGCGGCTGCCGAGCGTCTTGGGCTGGTCATAGCCCATCCACGCGACCGCGACGAGTTGCTTCTGATACCCGGCGAACCAGCCATCCTTCGCGTCGTTGGTCGTGCCGGTCTTGCCTTGCAGGTCGTTGCGCTTCAGGACGTTGGTGCCCGAGCCCGTGCCCTGCGTCGCGACCGTATGCAGCAGGCTGTTCATGATGTACGCGTTGCGCGGCTCGAGCGTCTGCGGTGCGTTGCTGCCGGCCGTGAGCGGATTCGCGCGCGAGATCACGGTGCCGCGCGCATCGGCGACATCGGCGATGAGATAAGGATTGATGCGATAGCCGCCGTTCGCAAACACCGAATACGCGCCGCTCAGTTGCAAAGGCGTGACGAGCCCGGCGCCGAGCGCAAGCGGCAGATAAGGCGGCGTCTTGTCCTTGTCGAAGCCGAACTTCTGGGTGACGAAGTCCTGCGCGTAGCCCGTGCCGATATACGACAGGATGCGGATCGACACCAGGTTCTTCGACTTCTGCAGGCCGGTGCGCATCGACATCGGGCCGTCCGGCTGGTCGTCGTCCTTCGGTTCCCACGCGTCGCCGCCGCCGGCCGCGGGGAAGTACAGCGGCGCATCGTTGATGATGGTCGCCGGTCCGAGACCCTTGTCGAGCGCCGCCGAATAGATGAACGGCTTGAAGCTCGAGCCCGGCTGGCGCCAAGCCTGCGTGACGTGATTGAACTTGTTCTTGTTGAAGTCGAAGCCGCCGACGAGCGCGCGGATCGCACCGTCCTGCGGCGTCATCGACACGAGCGCGCCCTCGACCTGCGGCAGTTGCGTGAGCTGCCAGTTGCCCTTGTCGTCCTTCGCGAGACGCACGATCGAGCCCGGCTTGATCGCAAGCGCCTTCGTCGCGTTGCTGCGCAGCCCCGCCGCCACAAAGCGCACGCCTTCGCCGGAAATGGTCGCGGTATCGCCGCCGACGAACTGCGCCGTCACCTGCTTCGGGCTCGCGCTCGTCACGACCGCCGCAACGAGCTCGCCGTTGTCCGGATGTTCGACGAGCGCGTCTTCGATCGCCTCGGCGCGGTCGTCCGCGTTCGACGGCAGATTGATGTTGCCCTCCGGGCCACGATAGCCATGCCGGCGCTCGTAATCCATCACGCCCTTGCGCACGGCCTTGTAGGCGGCGTCCTGATCGGCGGAATCGATGGTCGTCGTCACCGTGAGGCCGCGCGTATAGGTCTCTTCCTTGTACTGCGCGTACATCATCTGCCGCACCATTTCCGCGACGTATTCCGCATGCACGCCGTACTCGGTGCCCGCGGACTTCGTGCGAATATCCTCGGCGATCGCCTGATCGTACTGCTCGCGCGTGATGAAGTTGAGGTCCAGCATGCGCTTGAGAATGTATTGCTGGCGCACCTTCGCGCGCTTCGGATTGACGACCGGGTTATACGCAGACGGCGCTTTCGGCAGGCCCGCGAGCATCGCCCCTTCGGCGAGCGTGATGTCCTTCAGATCCTTGCCGAAGTACACGCGCGCCGCAGCCGAAAACCCGTAGGCGCGCTCGCCGAGATAAATCTGGTTCATGTACAGCTCGAGGATCTGATCTTTCGTCAGCGCGCGCTCGATCTTGTACGCGAGCAGCATCTCGTAGATCTTGCGCGTGTAGGTCTTCTCGCTTGACAGGAAGAAGTTGCGCGCGACCTGCATCGTGATCGTGCTCGCGCCCTGCGATGCGCCGCCGTGCGTCAGATCGGTCACGCCCGCGCGCAGAATCCCGACGAAGTCGACGCCGCCATGATCGTAGAAGCGGTAATCCTCGATCGCGAGGACGGCCTTCTTCATCTGGTCGGGAATGTCCTGGAAGCGCACGAGGCTGCGCCGTTCCTCGCCGAACTCGCCGATCAGCACGTGATCCGCGGTGTAGACGCGCAGCGGCACCTTCGGCCGATAGTCGATGAGCGCATTGAGCGACGGCAGGTTCGGCCCCATGACGACGAGCGCATAACCGACGATGAGCGCGCCAATCACCACGCCGATCGCGGCGAGGCCCGCAAACCAGAGCGCGATGCGCGCGAAGGGCGAACGCCCTCGCCCGTCGCCGTTACGATCGTTGCGGCCGCCGCGGCCATTTCCGCCGTTGCGTCCGCCGCCGTCGCGGCCGCCCGAGTCATTGCGTGAGTCGTTGCGAGAGTCGTTCCAGCGGGGCTCGCGATCGTATCGCGAAGACTTCGATGAGTCGGGTCGTTTGATGATAGGCATGTGTGGTTTGTTCAGCGTGCCTTGAAGCGCGCGCGCTGCCGGGCTGCGATGCGACGCGCCGAAGCCTCGGCGCTACTGCAAAGACGGGACGAACGAATGGGGCCGGTTTCGACCGAGAATAACTGCCCATTTTAAAGAATTCGTGCGCGCCCCTACAAAACCAGCGGGAATTTTTTGTAAGTAAATGCCGCGCGCCTGGCGAACGCCTGCGTATGTCGGGTTACCCACAGAAAGTGTTGAGAGCCTTGTGGACAACCGTATGAGAAAATATCCAAGTTGTTGATCGCGCGCCGTTTTTGCGCGACGCTCAAACGCGTGCGATGCGAGGTGGCTCACACGCACGGCCGGCGCGCAAACCGATATGATGGTTGAGTGGATCGCGGGTTCCCCGCAACCACTCGGGCGTGCCTGAGATATAGATGTCGTGCCGTTTGATGAACCGAAGCCGCGATCTTTCCATACGATCGCCTTACTGTTTGCGAGCCGCTCATGACGACCAAACCCAGCGAACGCATCGTTGTTTTCGTGACTCCCGCGCAGAAGCTGGCCATCAGCAATACAGCGGACACCCTCGGCATCAGCGTGAGCGAGCTCATGCGACGCGCGGTGCTGAACTTCAACGCGACGAGCGAGCAGATCAAGGTGGCTGGCATCGTCGATCGTCTGCGTGCGCCGAAGGCCCCCGATCCGCTCAACGCCGCGCTGAAAAGCGTCGCCGCGAAAGCAGCCGCGCGAGAAGCCCGGGAAGCTGCGGCGAGCGCGACCAAGCGCGCCGCGCAGGCGCGCACCGTCACCGAGCCCCTTCCTGACCCCGCTTTAGCCGAAGATGAAGTCGTGCACGACACCGATCACGACGACGATGCCTCCCTGACGGACGACACGCGTTCCGAACGCTAGCTCTGCCCCGCTGCGGCCGCGCGCGTCGTTACACTCCTTAACCTTCCGTTAAGGCCCGATTAAGTCACGGCATGATTTAATGAGCGGGTAAACCCGGCGTGAACGCAAGGCTCACGCCGCTTGCAATCCCGCGCGTTGCGCCTCACATTCGAGCCGCGTGGCACGCTGATGAGCGCGCACGCCGCCGTCTTCATCCAGGAGAAATACATGTCGCTTTTCGATTCCATCACGCGCACCGTCAGAGGCCTCTTGAACGACGCCGCCGATACCATGCAGGACCCTTCGCGCGACGCGCGCCAGATCGTGCGCGAGCTCGACGACAGCATCGCGAAGGCGGAGAACTCGCTCATCGAGATAGAAGCGCAGGTCGCGACGCAGCAAAGCAAGCGCGACGCCGCCGCCGACAAGGCGAAGAAGTACGGCGACGGTGCGAAGCGCGCACTGCAGACAGGCGATGAAGGACTCGCGCGCGAAGCACTCGCGGCGCAGGCGAACGCCGAATCCGAACGCGACGCGCTCGCGGCGGAACTGCAGACGCTGGAGCCTTCGGTCGAGCATCTGAAAAAGCAGATCGCGGACATGCGTCAGCGCCGCAACGATCTCAACGCGCGTTCCAATATTCTTCAGGCAAAGCAGCAGATCGCGCAGGCGAAGGACACCGCGGCGACGGCGCTGGGCGGCATCGGCGGAAAAAATCTTTCAGAGGACTTTCAGAAGCTCGAAGACAAGGTTCAGCTCGCCAACGCCCGCTCGGACGCGCGTCTGAATTCGGCGGACCAGAAATCCGGCAAGGCGCTCGACGACAAACTCGCGGAACTCAATCGCGGGCCTTCGGTCGAGGATCGTCTCGAGGCGCTGAAGAAGCAGTTGAATACGCCGGCGCAATAAGTGCTGGTGTTGAAGGCGTCGACGCATGGCGAACTCCTGGGTTCGCGACGCGTTGCACGAACATGCGCTACTTTGAGTATCACCACTTGCATCACTCGTTCGCAGCATCGACAGGAGACGGACGTTCATCGCGTCCGGCCCGCATCATGAAAAAGACTTTGACGGCTCTGGCGTTGTCGCTGTCGCTTGCTTCCCCGCTCGCGTTCGCCGTGCCGACCGCGCAGCAGGTAGAGCAGTCGATGACGCAAGGCAACTGGCAACAGGCCGACTCCCAGTTGAGCGAAGTGCTTGGCGCGCATCCGAAGAATGCGCATGCGCACTATCTCTATGCGCAGGTGCTCGACCGCGAAGGCCGTTACAGCGATGCTCTTTCGCATCTTCAACAGGCGAAATCGCTCGATCCTTCCCTGAGCTTCACGGATCCGTCGCGCTTCGCCGCCACGCAAGCCCGCATTCAGGCCGATGCGACGCGCGCCAGCATCTCGCCGCGCTCGAGCAACGGCACGACTACATCGAGCGCGCAGAATCCCTTCAATCAGGATCAGGCCGCCGCGGCACCGCAAAAGCACGGCATCGGCATGGGCGCGTGGATCGGTTTGGCGCTGCTGATCGCGGCGATCGCGCTCGTGCTGCGCTGGGGCTTGCGACGCGCCCGCGCACGCGACGACGGTCAGGCCGAAAACGACCGCCGCTCGCAGATGAAGCGCGCGACCGAACTGCTCAACGACGTGCGCACGCTCAAGCTCGATGTACGGCTGTCTACTGCGCCCGGTCACGAAGCGCTGCTGAGAGACGTCGAAGGCGCCGAGACTCAACTGCGCGAGATGGTCGAGTCGCTATCGAACTCGAAGAATCCGGTGCCGCCGTATGCGATCGAAGATCTGGAAAATCAGGTCGCGAGCCTGAAGGCCCGTGCCGAGGGCCGTCCCGATCCGAACGTTGGCAACAACGCTCAGCCGGGCGCGCCGAACGGCTCGCCCTATGCGCAGGAAGCCGAGCGTTTCGGGCGCGGCCAGCAGTATCCGCAGCAAGGGCCTTATCCGCCTTATCCGCCCCAGCAGGGGCAGCAGCAGCCGCCCGTCATCATTCAGCAAGGCGGCGGCGGATTCGCCGGCGGCATGGGAGGCCTGCTCACCGGCGTACTGCTCGGCGAAGCGTTGTCACATGGACGCGATCGCGTGATCGAGCGCGAGGTGCCCGTCGATCGTCCGCCGCAGAACGATAACGGCGGACTGGATTTCGGCAACAACAGCGGCGGCGGCCTCGATCTCGGCAACGGGTCGAACGACTGGAACGACGGCAGCGGCGGCGGCGGGCTCGATCTCGGCAGCAACGACGACAACTGGCGCGACTCCTGACCTTGCCACGCACGCATCAATGAGGGCCCCGTTTTCGCGGGGCCCTTTTTCGTTCTGACTTGAAGAACCGGCGCGCAGAAGTCAGCGCGTCACCCGCCGCCGAGAAAGCGCAGCAGGCCCCACAGAAACCTGAAGAAGCCGACGATGAACTCCCAGATGCGCTCGAGCTGATCCCAGCTCGCGACGTGCAGGATGGCGCGGAGGATCATGCCGTCGGCGTCGCGCGGCCTTCGACGAGCGCGCGTTCATGCTTGAATGAAACATCCATCGTGGAAAAAAGAAGGCGGCTCTCGCCGCCTCCTGTGCCTGTCGCAAAAATCGCATGATACCCGGTCGGGCATGGCGGCCCGCCGAGTCGAGCTTCACCCCTGCGCTTTCTTCTCCTCGCTTTCGGGCGGTGCTTCGTCGGTCAGCGCCTCCTCCAGTCGGTCAAAGATTCGCTTCGTTGCGCCGCGCGGCTGAAGCGCGAACAACAGCAACGAGCGGCCCGTCACCTGATATACGTCGTCCGAGCCGAACTCGGGCAACTCCTCACGGATCGGCGCGTTCGTGTCGATCAGACAAATCCACTCGTCCGGACCCGGGATGTCCGGCAGCGTGAAATCGACCACGTCGTGATACGCGTTCACGATGAGCAACAGCGTCGCGTCCGATGCCGGCTTGCGGATGCCTGACGCCCGCGCGCGGCCGTCGAAGACGACGCCGAAGCAGCGCATGTTCGGATCGTCCCATTGTTCCTGCGTGAGTTCGTCGCCGGTCGTACCGAGCCATCTGACGTCGGCCACCTGCAAGTCGGCGTTGTACTCGCCCGTGAGGAAGCGCTGGCGGCGCAGCACCGGCAGCGTGTGGCGCAGCGTCGTGAGCTTGCGCACGAACTCGGTGAGCGCGCGGCCATCGTCATCGATTTCCCAATTCACCCAGCTGATTTCGTTGTCCTGGCAGTACGCATTGTTGTTGCCCTTCTGCGTGCGGCCGAACTCGTCGCCCGCGAGCAGCATCGGCGTGCCTTGCGAGAACAGCAGCGTCGCGAGCATGTTGCGTTTCTGGCGCTCGCGCAGCGTGCGGATTTCCACATCGTCGGTCGGGCCTTCGGCGCCGCAGTTCCACGACTTGTTGTCCGAGTGGCCGTCGTTGTTGTCCTCGCCGTTCGCCTCGTTGTGCTTTTCGTTGTACGACACGAGATCGTTCAGCGTGAAGCCGTCGTGCGCCGTGATGAAGTTGACGCTCGCCCACGGCCTGCGTCCGCGCTTGTTGAACTTGTCGCCCGACGCGGTGATCCGCGTCCCGAGCTCCGGCGCGACGCCCTCGTCGCCCTTCCAGAATTCGCGCACCGTGTCGCGATAGCGATCGTTCCATTCCGCCCAGCCCGGCGGAAAGCCGCCGACCTGATAGCCGCCCGGCCCGCAATCCCAGGGCTCCGCGATGAGCTTGACGCTCGAGAGAATCGGGTCCTGCCGGCAACTGTCGAGAAAGCCGCCGCCTTCGTCGAAGCCGTACGGCTCGCGGCCGAGAATCGTCGCAAGGTCGAAGCGGAAGCCGTCGACATTCATCTCCGTCACCCAGTAGCGCAGGCTGTCGGTGACCATCTGCAGCACGCGCGGATGCGAGAGATTGAGCGTGTTGCCCGTGCCGGTATCGTTGATGTAGTAGCGCGTCTCTTCCGGCATCAGCCGATAGTACGACGCATTGTCGATGCCGCGGAACGACAGCGTCGGCCCGCGCTCGTTGCCTTCGGCGGTGTGGTTGTACACGACGTCGAGGATCACTTCGAGGCCGGCTTCATGCAGCCGGTCGACCATCTCCTTGAACTCGGCGACGGCGCCCGGCCCGCGCGCGAAATAGCGCGGATCGGCGGCGAAAAAGCCGATCGTGTTGTAGCCCCAGTAATTCGTGAGACCCTTGTCGAGCAGGTAACTGTCGTTGACGAACGCGTGAATCGGCATCAGTTCCACCGACGTCACGCCGAGGCTCTTGATGTATTCGACGACCTCTTCCTGCCCGAGCCCTTCGAAGGTGCCGCGCATGTGCTCCGGAATCGCCGGATGCAGCTTCGTGTAGCCGCGCACGTGGGTCTCGTAGAAGATCGTGTGCTCCCACGGCACGCGCACGCGCGTCGCATGGGTCCAGCTAAAAGTCTGATCGACGACCTGGCACTTCTGCATGAAAGGCGCGCTGTCGCGTTCGTCGAAGGTGAGATCGTCGCCTTCGGCGTCGAGCGTGTAGCCGAACAACGCCGGGTCCCATTTAAGCGTGCCGACGTGCGCCTTCGCATAGGGATCGAGCAACAGCTTGTTCGGGTTGAAGCGATGTCCGGCTTCCGGTTCGTATGGACCGTGCACGCGGTAGCCGTACACCGTGCCGGGTTCGAGCCCGTGCACATAAACGTGCCAGACTTCGTCGGTATATTCGGGCAGCTCGATACGCTGCGTTTCCTTCTCGCCCTTCTCGTCGAAGAGGCATAGTTCGACCTTGGTCGCGTTCGCGGAGAAAAGCGCGAAATTGACGCCCGTTCCGTCCCAGCTCGCGCCGAGCGGAAACGGGGAGCCTTCAGCAATGCGGAGTTCTTTCGGCATGAGATGATGTGTTCGAGTGGTTGACACGCGGTGCGTCGGGATCGTGCGTGGGCATTGCGGGGCTTCCAACGGATCGTAAGGAGCATTTAGCGTGCCCATGCGCTGATTCGGCGCGCGGCTCGCTTCAGATTGGCTGCAACGTCCGAAGCGTTACGCGCGCACCGCCCCGCGTGTAAAACGTTCGCTTACCGGAGCGCGAAATGCTCGGCGCCCGAATGACGTTCGACACACCCGCCCATCGCAGCAGGAGAACACGCCTTGTCCACACGCCCAGGTCCCGCCATGTCGATTTCCCCGATCAACGGCACAGCCGAAGACAGCCGCGCGGCCGGCCGCGCGCTGCGCGACGCCGTTCCGTTCGAGGCCCACGGCGCGTGGTCGCCCGAGCCCGACCGGCCCGACCCGGTCGAGCGCGTACTCGCAGGCAACGCGGGCCGGCAGGAGCGGCTCATTCCGCTACGCATGCAGCGTATGGCCGAGTCGCCGTTCGCCTTCCTGCGCGGCTCCGCGACCGTGATGGCGTGGGATCTGGCGAAGTCGCCGTCGATCGGGCACAACGTGATCATCGACGGCGATGCGCATGTCAACAATTTCGGCCTCTTTCGCACGCCGCGCCAGGACGTGGTGTTCGATCTGAACGATTTCGATGAAACGCTCGTCGGCCCGTGGGAGTGGGATCTGAAGCGCCTGACGGCGAGCATCAACGTCGCGGCGCGCGAGAACGGCGTGGACGCCGCGGGGCGCGAGCGCGCGGTGCGCTCGGCCTGCTTGGCGTATCGCACGACGATGGCCGGCCTCTGGCAAGTGAGCCCTTACGATCTCTGGCAGATGCGCTCCTACGCGAGCGCGCTGCACATGGACGCCCCGACGAAGCTTAACGCCGAAGAAAAAGCGACCATCGAAAAGACCGTCGAGCGTGCGATGAAGCGCTCGCACGCGACCATGCTCGCGAAAGTCGCGGAACCGGTCGGCAAGAGCTATCGCTTCAAGGTCGATCCGCCGATCCTCACGAGCCTCGACGCCGCCGAGAAAAATCATGTGATCGACGGCCTGAAGGCGTATCTGCAGACCATCGCGGGCGAATGGCGCATGATGCTCGAGCGATACGACGTCGTGGATGTCGCGCATCGCGTCGTCGGCGTGGGCAGCGTCGGCACGCGCGCGTATCTCGTGCTGATGCTGAGCCGCGCGCTCGGCGATCCGCTTTTCATTCAGGTCAAGGAAGGCATCGTGCCCGCCGCCGCGCCGTTCGTGCCGCCGCTCGAGGAGCCGTATCGGCACCAGGGACGGCGCGTCGTGCATGGCCAGCGGCTCTTGCAGAGTTCGTCGGACGCGCTGCTCGGCTGGACGACCATCTCCGGCCGCGATTTCTACGTACGACAGATGAAGCAGATCCGCGGCTCGATTCCGATGGACTGGCTGCACGGCGCCACGTTCGATTTCTACGCGTGGTGTCTCGGCCTCCTGCTCGCCCGCGCCCACGCGCGCACGGGAGACGCCGCGCTCATCGCGGGCTATTGCGGCAATTCGGATCGCCTGGATGCCGCGTACGCGACCTGGGCCGAGCGCTACGGCGCACAGACGGTCGCCGATCACGCCGCCTTTTGCGCGGCGATCAGCGTGGGCCGCGTCCCGGCCGCCTGACGGTCGAACGGGCGCGATTCTCAGCGCGCGGGCGGTCCGCAGTCGAATTGACTATCATTGTCGGAGCCCGCAATGGAACGCACTTTGCCGCATGTTTCGCGGGCTTTTCAATGGCATAGCCCTTGCTGCCGCTTTGGTCCGCACAACCGTCTAACTCAAACTGGAGGAAGCCGCGCATGAGCATGATCGATGAATTCAAGAACTTCGCCTTGAAGGGCAACGTCATGGACCTCGCGGTCGGTGTGATCATCGGCGGCGCTTTCTCGACGATCGTGAACTCCGTCGTGAAGGATCTGATCATGCCGGTGGTCGGTCTCGCCACCGGCGGCCTCGACTTTTCGAACCTCTTCGTAAGACTCGGTCAGATACCGCCTACCTTCAAGGGCAATCCGGATTCGTACAAGGATCTGCAGACCGCGGGTGTCGCCGTGTTCGGCTACGGTTCGTTCATCACGACGCTGATCAATTTCATCATCCTCGCGTTCATCATCTTTCTGATGGTCAAGTTCATCAACAATCTGCGCAAGCCCAATGAAGCCACGCCGCCGCCCGCGACGCCGGAAGACGTGCTGCTGCTGCGCGAAATTCGCGACGAACTCAAGAACGCGCCGCGCGTCTAGCCGGACAAACCCGCTCGAAACAGATTGAACCCACGCGGCTCGCGCGGGTCTGCCCGGGTAGCCCACCCCCGCTCGCTTGGTGCGCCCACCCGCTTTTTTCTTTACGAAAGCTGTTCGCGCGGGTAGCAGCAGGACTATTATTGGGATAGATGCTCAGAGGGATGCCAAGCGGGCCGCCAAACGGTCATCGGCACGAATCATGCGCCACGGACGTGCACCGGCACCTTGCCGGTCACGACGAGATGGCCCGATTCACCGTGACCTAATCACATCGATGCGCTATAAAAGATCGACGTGCGGCGCGCAAGACGGGAGTGGCCGCATGAGGACGCTGCGTTTCTTGCAAATCTTTTTCAGGCGAGTTTTTATGTCCTTCCCGAAAAGGCGTAAGCGCGTGAAGGCCGATGGCGACGAGTCTTTTCTCGCCGTGCTGCGGCATTTCAAGCCATTTGGTCAGCTCGACACGAAGATCGCCCGGGCTCGCGCCCAGGATGAACCGGTGCTCTACGCACACGTTCTGCCCGGTCTCGATGTCCTTCTGTGCAGCGTGCGAGGCGCACAGCCACCGTACCCGGCCATCGACGAGTTACACAGGCGCTGCGTCGAATCGATCACCAATGCGCTCGAGCAGCCGCTCGACGGACTGGAGAACGGCGGCTACTGGTACGAGGCAAACGGCTTTGGTTTCCTCGTGTTCGCGAGCCGCGCCCGTGCGCAGATCCTGAGCGAATTCGGTGCGACGGTGTCAGCGCGCAGGCGTCGCGGCACCCGCCGGCAGGACGCGGGCGATGCCGCATCGCGGCCGCTGCGTTGATCCCTCTCTGACCTTTCCCGTGTGTCTTTGATGCGCGCGGGCCTCGTGAACGAGGCCCGGCGTGCCGTCGGCTGCGCGTCGAGGCGCTTCGCGCAAACCCCGACTACTCCCGCGCGCTTTCGTGTTCTTTAATGGAAGCCACGCGCGAAAGCGTGATGGCGCGTGCCTTGCTGCGTCGGGATTGCAAGCTGCCTACCCGATCCATCATGCCCTGAGGAAATCGCCTTGGGGACTACAAGGAGAACACCATGTCGGAACACGTCTACAAGCAGATCGAATTGACCGGCTCCTCGACGCAATCGAGCGATGACGCCGTACGCGTCGCGCTGGACAAGGCGTCGAAAACGCTGCGCAACATGCACTGGTTCGAAGTGGTGGAAACACGAGGGCACATCGAGGACGGCAAGATCCTGCACTGGCAGGTGACGATCAAGGTGGGATTGCGCATCGATTGATCCGCTCGCTGCATCGCATGAAAAAACCGCGCTTCGTTTTGCAACGAAGCGCGGTTCGTCATTGCGCGGACTGAAGGTAGAGACGCGAGCTTACTTCGGCAGCGAGCCGTCAACGCCCTCGACATACCAGTTGATGCGCTGCAGTTCCGGATCGGTCAGCGTCTTGCCAGCCGGCACTTTCTCCGCGCCCGACTGATCCTTGATCGGACCGCTGAACACATCCCACTTGCCCGCGTGCAGTTCGTCACGCTTCGCGGCAACCGCCTGCACCGCCTTCGCCGGAATCACGCCGGTGTTCAGGTCTTCGAGATCCACGGCCTTCTGCGGAATGCCGAGCCACACCGGATCGTTTTTCCACTTGCCGTCGAGCACTTGCTGGATCACCGAGTTGTAGTACACGCCCCAGTGCGCGACCACCGAGCCCAGATGCGCGCCCGGGCCAAACTTCTTCATGTTCGAATCCCAGCCGAACGCGAAGACCTTCTTTTCGGCGGCGGTGTTGAGCGTCGCGTTCGAGTCCGTGTTCTGCAGCAGCACGTCGGCGCCCTGGCCGATCAGCGTCTCGGCAGCCTGCTTTTCCTTGCCCGGATCGAACCAGCTGTTGATCCAGATGACCTTCGTGTGGACCTTCGGGTTCACGGAGCGCGCGCCCATCGTGTAGGCGTTGATGTTGCGCACGACTTCCGGAATCGGCACCGACGCGACGAAGCCGAGCGTGTTGGTCTTCGTCACGTAGCCCGCGGCGACGCCGGCCAGATACGCGCCCTGATACATGCGCACGTCATAGGTGCCGAAGTTTTTCGCTTTCTTGAAGCCGGTTGCCGTCAGGAAGATGGTGTCCGGGAAATCCTTCGCGACCTTCAGCGCAAAATCCTGATAGCCGAAGCTCGTAGCGAGGATGACCTTGTTGCCCTTGTTCGCGAGGTCGCGGAACACGCGTTCCGAATCCGCCGACTCCGGCACGTTTTCCACGCGCGTGATCTTGATCTTGTTGCCGAACTTCGCTTCGGCTTCCTTGCTGCCCGCATCGTGCGCGAAGGTCCACCCCGCATCGCCCGGATTGCCGAGATAGACGAACGCGACGCCCGGCGCATCCGCCGCCTGTGCGCTCAGCGCCGCGACGGTGGCGGACAATGCGACCGTCGCGGTGATCGCCTTCAGCCATGGTTTATTCATTGTGATTCTCCTGGTCGATGTTGTGTGTGAAACGATATTTCAGGCCCGCATCAGTGTGGTCGGTCAAAAATGAGAGCGGAACCGCGATGCTGCGCAAGAACAACAGCATCAGCTCGCCGCGAAAAACGGCTTGCCGAGCGATGCGGGCGCGTTGAGCTTGATGGTGTTCGGGTTGCGTGAGATGAGCACGAGGACGACGATCGTCGCGATATAAGGCAGCATCGCGAGAAATTGCGTCGGGACGGGCACGCCGATCGCCTGTGCGTAGAACTGCAGCGCCATCACCGCGCCGAAGAGCAGCGCGCCGATCAACAGGCGGCCGGGGCGCCATGTCGCGAACACGACGAGCGCGAGCGCGATCCAGCCGCGACCCGAAGTCAGTTGTTCCTGCCAGACATGCAGATAGACGATCGAGTAATAGCCGCCCGCGATGCCGGCCATCGCGCCGCCGAAGAGCGTCGCGCCATAGCGCACGCCGACGACCGGAAAGCCCACCGCATGCGCGACCGCCGGCGACTCGCCGACCGAGCGCAGCACGAGGCCCGCGCGCGTCTTGTAGAGAAACCAGCCGATGACGGCGAACATGATGAACGCGAGATAGCCGAGCGGCGTGAGCGAGAAGATCGCGGGTCCGAGCACGGGAACGTTGGCGAGGCCGGGAATCGGCATCACGTCGATGGTCGAGCGCACCGCCGCCGACGTATAAGGCTTGCCGACATACGCCGAAAAGCCGATGCCGAAGATCGTCAGCGACAGGCCCGTCGCGACCTGATTGGCGAGCATCGTGATGGTGAGAAAGCCGAAGAGCAGCGCCATCGCGAGTCCCGCGAACACGGACGCGACGATCCCGAGCCACGGACTTCCGGTGATCGCCGTGACGGCGTAGCCGGTGACGGCGCCCATCAGCATCATTCCTTCGACGCCGAGATTCAGCACGCCGGATTTTTCCGCGACGAGTTCGCCCGCGCCCGCGTACATCAGCGGGATGGCGGCGATCACGGCGCTCGACGCGAGGTTGCTGGCCTGATTGATGTCCATTTCTTATTGCCTCGTCATGCGGCGTGATGCGCAGGCGTCCTGCGCTTGATGCGGAAATTCACGAACAGATCGCAGCCGAGCAGGCAAAAGAGCAGCAAGCCCTGGAACACGCCCGCGAGCGCTTGTGGCAATTGCAGCGAGGTCTGCACGGCTTCGCCGCCGAGATACAAGAGCGCCATCAGCAGGCTGGCGAGCACGATGCCCACCGGATGCAGACGTCCCACGAACACGACGATGATCGCCGTGAAGCCGTAGCCCGGCGACCAGCCCGCCTGAAGCTGGCCGATCGGGCCGGCCACTTCGCCCATGCCGGCGAGTCCCGCCAGGCCGCCGGAGAGCAGGAGCGAAGTCCAGATCGTTTTCTTGTCGGAGAAACCGGCGTAGCGCGCGGCGAGCGGCGCGAGACCGCCGACGTTCATGCGAAAGCCCGCGAAACTCTTGCGCATGAAGAGCCACACGCACGGAATCGCGATCGCCGTCAGAAACACCGACGCATTGATGCGCGTGCCCTTGAGCCACGTCCAGTGCCAGTCGCCGTAGAGGCGCGGGAACAGCGCGTCGTCGCCGAACATCGCCGAGATCGGGAAGTTCATGCCTTCCGGGTCGCGCCACGGGCCGCTCACCAGATAGATCAGCAATTGCGTCGCGACGTAGGTGAGCATCAGGCTCGTCAGGATTTCGTTGGTGTTGAAGCGGCTCTTGAGGAGCGCGGGAATCGCCGCCCACACCATGCCGCCGACGACGCCGCCCGCCATCATCAGCGGCAGCGTCCACCAGCCGGACGCATCGCCGGCGTGAATCGCGATGCCGCCCGCGACGATTCCGCCGAGCAGCATCTGCCCTTCCGCGCCGATGTTCCACACATTCGCGCGATAGCCGACCGCGAGTCCGAGCCCGATCAGGCACAGCGGCGACGCCTTCAGCACGAGCTCGGACCAGCCGTTGATGCTGGAAAGCGGCTCGATGAAGAACGCGTGCATCGCGCGCAGCGGGTCCTGTCCGACGAGGCTGAAAATCAGAAAGCCGATGACGAGGGTCGCGACGGCGGCAACTACCGGCACCGCGAGCTGCATGACGCGCGAGGGCGTCGGGCGCGCTTCGAGTCGATAAGGAAAGGTCATCGTGCTTAATGCTTCAAGAGAGAGTCGGGTTCGGCGGCGGGCGCGGTCTTGCCTTCGAAAAGACCGGCCATGAAGAGGCCGACCTCCTCCGCGTTGGTTTCGCTCGTCTTGCGCACCGGCGAGAGCTTGCCGCGCGCGATCACGGCGAGCCGGTCGCAGATGTCGAAAAGTTCTTCGAGCTCTTCGGAAATGACGAGGATGGCGACGCCGCGCGCCGACAGATCGAGCAGTTGCTGACGAATGAAGCCCGCCGCGCCCACATCGACGCCCCAGGTCGGCTGCGCGACCACGAGCACCTTCGGCTCCTGAAGAATCTCGCGCCCGACGATGAACTTCTGCAAGTTCCCGCCCGACAGGCTCTGCGCGAGCGCACCGCTGCCGCCGCAGCGCACGTCGAACGCCTTGATGCAACGCTCGGCGAACAATTTCACCGCCGCAGTTTTTATCCAGCCGCCGCGCACCATGTTTTCGCGGTGCGCGGTGAGCAGACCGTTATCGGCGAGGGACATCGCCGGAACCGCGCCGCGCCCGAGGCGTTCTTCGGGCACGAAGGCAAAGCCGAGCCTGCGCCGTCCGCCCGCGGTCAGACGTGCGGCGGGCTTGCCGCAGATTGAGACGGCATCGGGCGCGACGTGCCGGTCGCGGATCTCGCCCGAGAGCGCCGCGAGCAGCTCCGCCTGTCCATTCCCCGACACGCCCGCAATACCGAAGATCTCGCCCGCGTGCACGGCGAACGAAACGTTCTCCAGCGACGTGCCGAACGGATCGGGGCTCGCCACCGACAGGTTCTTCACCGCGAGCCGCACGTCGCCCGGATTGTGCTCGCGCCGCGTGTAGTCGGGCAGCGAATGGCCGACCATCAGCTGCGCGAGCGACGCCTGCGTCTGCTTGCGCGGATCGACGTTGCCGGTCACGCGCCCGCCTCGCATCACGGTGGCGTTTTCGCAGAGCGACTGAATTTCGTCGAGCTTGTGGCTGATGTAGAGAATGCTGCAACCTTCAGAGGCGAGGCGTCGCAGTACTTTGAAGAGCTTCTGGACGGCCTGCGGCGTGAGCACCGAGGTCGGCTCGTCCATGATGAGCAGACGCGGATTCTGCAGCAGGCATCGCACGATTTCCACGCGTTGCCGCTCGCCGACCGTCAGGCTGTGGACGTGCCGCTGCGGATCGACATCGAGACCGTAATCCTTTGAGACGTCGCGGATGCGTTTGCCCAGCGCCTTCATGTCGAACTTCTCGTCGAGCGCGAGCGCGATGTTCTCGCCGACCGTCAGCGTCTCGAAGAGCGAAAAGTGCTGGAACACCATGCCGATGCCGAGCTTGCGCGCGGCGGCCGGGCTGCCGATCTCGACCGCTTGGCCCTGCCAGCGGATCTCGCCTTCGTCCGGACGCACCGCGCCGTAGATGATCTTCATCAGCGTGGACTTGCCCGCGCCGTTCTCGCCGAGCACGGCGTGAATTTCCCCCGGCATGACGACGAGATTCACGCCGTCGTTCGCCCTGACGGACGGATACTGTTTGCTGATACCCGACAACGCCAGGCGCGGTGGCGTCATCGACGTGGAAATGGCGTCGCCCATTGAGATCCAGAAATGCGCCCGGCCACCGAGCAGGCCAGGCTGGAAAGATTACCGCTCATGAGCGCGAGACAGGTCATGTCGCACGAACTCATATCGCGGGCAGAATTTACAGAATTCGGGGCCCTAAGTCGATAACTCAAAATTAGTGTTGCGTGCCGGTAAAGCCAGTGTTTGCGGGTATCCCACACCTTGACGAATTTTTCACGTCATATTAAAAACGATATGTCGCACCCCCGCGTCGATCAGCCAGAACATATAGTGGAGATAACATGAGTCAGCAGCGCGAGGCGATCGATACGTATCTGTTACGCGTCTTGCATACCCTTCTGATGGAACGCAGCGTGACGCGTGCGGCCGTCAAGCTCAATCAGTCGCAACCCGCCATCAGCGCAGCCTTGCGCCGGCTGCGCGATATCACCGGCGACCCGCTGCTGGTACGCGGCAAGTCCGGCATGGTGCCGACCGAATACGGTCTGCGCCTGCTCGAGCCCACGCAGAACGCGCTGCGTGAAATCGAGCGCATCAAGGTCCAGCAGCACAACTTCGATCCGTCGACCTCCGTGCGGTGCTATCGCATCGGCTGCCCCGACTATCTGAACGTGCTGTTCGTGCCGACCGTCGTCGAACGATTCCGGCAGGCTGCGCCCAACGCGACGCTCGAGTTCCATTCGCTCGGCCCCGCGTTCGATTACGAACTCGCGCTCGAGGACGGCAAGCTCGATATCGTCGTCGGCAACTGGCCTGAGCCGCCCGAGCAGTTGCATCTCTCAAACTTGTTCGTCGACAAGATCGTGTGTCTTGTCAGCAACACGCATCCGTTCGCCAAGCGCGGCGGGCTTACGCTCGATCAATACCTCAACGCGCCGCATCTCGCGCCGACGCCCTATTCCGTCGGCCAGCGCGGCGCAATCGACGTGCATCTCGCGCGCGAGCGCCTGAAGCGCCATGTCGTCGTCACGCTGCCGTATTTCAACCTCGCGCCTTACGTGCTGATCAAGTCGGATCTCGTCTTCACGACCACGCGCCTTTTCGCGGACCATTACGCGCGGTTCCTGCCCCTCGCGGTCGTGCCCGCGCCGCTCGATTTCCCGCCGATGCAGTATTACCAGCTCTGGCATGAGCGCTGTCATTATTCCGACGAAGTCCGCTGGCTGCGGGGGCTCGTCGCGGAAGCGACGCGGTCGTTGATCGATCAGCCTTAGGGCGTGGTTGCCGCTTGTTTGATCGTCGCGAAAACTGGTGTTCGTGTTGGTGTATTTGCACTGCCCCTGTGCGGGGCGCAGTGCTCATAACCAACACGTAGACAGGTTTCACGAACGCAAACCAAACCAGACAAGTCAAGCCACCGCGCAGCCGACCCTCACACACCCGAAGCCTCAACCAGCCCCCGCGCCAGGCGATTGTGGCGCTCCACCACCACGCCCAGATCGACTGTCGTCAGCCGCCCTTCCTTCACCACGATCTTCCCGTCGATGACACTCGTCGACACCTGCGACGGCGCGCAAAACACGAGCGCCGCCACCGGATCGTGCAGCGCGCCTGCAAACGCCGCCTGCGACAGGTCGAACGACACGAAATCCGCCGCCATGCCGGGCGCGAGCGCACCGATGTCGTCGCGATTGAGCACTTTCGCGCCACCGAGTGTCGCGATTTCGAGCGCCTCGCGCGCAGTCATTGCGTCCGGCCCGAAGCCGACACGTTGCAAAAGCAGCGCCTGACGCACTTCCGCGACCATCTGCGCACCATCGTTCGACGCCGAGCCATCCACGCCGATACCCACCGGCACGCCCGCGTCACGCATCGCGCGGATCGGCGCGATGCCCGACGCGAGGCGCATGTTCGAGCAAGGGCAATGCGCGACCCCCGTGCCCGTGCGCGCGAACAGCTCGATGCCCGCCCTGTCGAGCTGCACGCAGTGCGCATGCCATACGTCGTGCCCGACCCAGCCGAGGTCCTCCGCATATTCGGCGGGCGTCATGCCGAATTTCTCGCGGCTGTACGCAACATCGTTCACATTCTCGGCCAGATGCGTGTGCAGCGACACGCCGTATTCGCGCGCGAGCAGCGCCGAATCGCGCATCAATTCGCGGCTCACCGAAAACGGCGAGCAAGGCGCGACGACCACGCGCAGCATCGCGCAGCGGCCCTCGTCGTGATACGTCTCGATCAGGCGCTGCGAATCCTTCAGAATCGCGTCTTCCTTTTCGACGACCGAATCGGGCGGCAAGCCGCCATCCTTCTGCCCGACGCTCATGCTGCCGCGCGCCGCGTGAAAACGCATGCCGATTTCCCGCGCCGCCGCGATGCTGTCGTCGAGCCGGCTGCCGTTCGGATAGATATACAGATGGTCGCTCGACGTCGTGCAGCCGGACAGCAGCAGCTCCGCCATTGCCGTCTTGGTCGAAACGTCGATCATTTCGGGCGTGAGATGCGCCCAGATCCGGTAGAGATTCGTGAGCCAGCCGAAGAGTTCGGCGTTCTGCGCCGCGGGAATCGCGCGCGTCAGGCTCTGGTACATGTGATGGTGCGTGTTGACGAGGCCCGGAATGACGAGATGGCCGCGCATGTCGAGCACCTCGTCGGCGGATGGCGGAAGCTCGCTCGTCGGTCCCGTCTGGACGATCCGGTTGTCTTCGATATACATGCCGCCGTCGCGAATCTCGCGGCGATGCTCATCCATCGTGACGAGCATGTGGGCGTTCTTGACCAAAAGACTGCGTGGCATCAGCGTTATCTCCAGAGACGGTGAGGGAAACCAGTAAAAGCCCCGGTTACCCAGCGTGTGCCGCCGTCTTCGGGACGCCGCCAATATGCATCAGATATTGCGCGCTTCGCCACTGTCCGCAACCAAAAAATCGGACGCAATCAAGCCGCCGTCATAGTCGTCTTCACGGCGGCGATATATTCCCGAATTTTGGCGCGGGTAGCATCGCCGGAAAAGCCGTCGGGAGCCGCCGGAAACGCCGGCGAACCCTTTGCCGCAGGGCTTACGCGCCGCTGTCATGCGTTGGGCATTATCTTTCCTATCGCGGGCGCACAGCGCGTCTCAAATTCCTACAATGCTGTACACGGCGCGCATCTGAAACGCCGACGGGTATGTAGCCACTGACGTGGAGCCTCGATCCGCCGCAGACGCACTGATGTTTCAAGGTGCCGAATTTCGGATCGATGCGCAAAGCCGGATCTCGCACAACTCAAGGAAACTGCGAATGGGCAAGCTCACCACCCACGTCCTAGACACCGCGCACGGCCGCCCGGGCGCAAACATCAAAGTCGAGCTGTTCGCGCTCAACGGCGACGTCCGCCGCGCGATCAAGACCATCCACACCAACGACGACGGCCGCGCCGATGCGCCGCTGCTCGAAGGCGCCGATCTCGAAACCGGCGAATACGAACTGGTGTTCCACGCGGGCGATTATTTCGCCGCGATCGGCGTGAACGTGCCCGAACCGCGCTTCGTCGATCGTGTGGTGCTGCGCTTCGGCATCGCGGATTCCGGCGCGCATTATCACGTGCCGCTGCTCGTGTCGCCTTGGGCGTACAGCACGTATCGCGGCAGCTAATAAAAAAGACATCCAGGCACATCGCGCCCGTCCCCATCAACTCGACGATGTGCGCATAACGAATCGGTAGTGGAGGAGTACATGGAAGGCTTTGTCACCGACTGGCTCAATCTCGTATTGCGCTGTCTGCACGTCATCGTCGCGATCGCGTGGATCGGCGAATCGTTCTATTTCGTTGCGCTCGATAACAGTCTGAAACCGCCCACGGATCCGAATGCGCGCCGTCGCGGCGTGTTCGGCGATTTCTGGCACGTCCACGGCGGCGGCTTCTATCACATGCAGAAGTATTCCGTCGCGCCGCAGGACATGCCCGAGAACCTGCACTGGTCGTTCTGGCCGTCTTACACCACGTGGATGTCGGGCTTCGGCCTCTTCTTGGTGCTGTATCTGTTGTCGCCGAGCACCTATCTGATCGACAAGAGCGTGCTCGACATGGGCCCGGTCGTCGCGGTGTCCGCCGCGCTCGGCTTCCTGATGGCCGGCTGGATCGTGTACGACACGCTGTGCCGCGTACTCGGCACCAACGACAAGCTGCTCGGCATCTGCGTCGGCATCTACGTGCTGATCGCGGCATTCATCGCGTGCCAAGTGTTCGCGGGCCGCGCCGCTTATCTGATCACCGGCGCGATGATCGCGACGATCATGTCGGCGAACGTGTTCTTCGTCATCATTCCGGGCCAGCGCAAGATGGTCGCCGCGATGCTCAAGGGCGAGACGCCGAACGCGATCTACGGCAAGCGCGGCAAGCAGCGCTCCGTGCACAACACGTATTTCACGCTGCCGGTGGTGTTTGCGATGCTGTCGAACCACTACGCGATGACCTACACGCACAAGTTCAACTGGCTGATTCTCGTGTTGATCATGCTGGCGGGCGCGCTCATTCGCCAGTTCTTCGTGATGCGCCATCGCGGCCAGGTGCTGTGGTACATGCCGGTCGCGGGTCTGGTGCTGGTGCTCGGCGCATTCGCATGGACGATGCCCGCGCCCACCGTGCCGGTCGCACAGGCCGCAGGCGCGCCGACGATCAAGGTCGCCGACATCCAGCCGATCATCCAGCAGCGTTGCGCGACATGCCACTCCGCGCATCCGACGATGATGGGCAGCGCCCCCGCCGGTGTCTTGCTCGATACGCCCGCGGAGATCAAGCAGAACGCCCAGCGCGTGCATCAGCAGGCCGTGACGTTGAAAGCGATGCCGCTCGGCAATGTCACGCAGATGACGGATGCCGAGCGCCAGAAGGTGGCGGCCTGGTTTGCAGGCGGCGCCGTCGAATAAATCTGCCGTTCCGAGGCGCGAATGCCCCGCTCATGTTTCGAGCGGGGCATTTTTCATTTACCGCGAAAAATAGTCCTTCACCGCTCGAATGACGCTATCGAGATCCGCGCGCGACACATCGCGGTGCGTGACGAAGCGCGACGCATAGAGCATCTGCATGAGGATGCCGCGCTCTTTCAGAAAGGCTTCGAGCGGTGCGCAATGCGACTCGGGAATCTGCGCGAAGACCATGTTCGTTGCGTGCGATTGCACTTCGATCTGATCGATCTGGGCGAGGCCGGCGGCGAGATACGCAGCGTTGTCGTGATCCCGCGCGAGGCCGTCGACGTGATGATCGAGCGCATACAGACACGCCGCGGCGAGCAGGCCCGACTGACGCATGCCGCCGCCGAGCACCTTGCGCCAGCGGCTCGCGGCATCGATCAACGCCTTCGATCCGACCAGCACCGAACCGACCGGCGCGCCCAGCCCTTTCGAGAAGCAGATCGACACGCTGTCGAACGGTGCGCACAACGCGCTGACCGGTTTGTCCGACGCCACCGCCGCATTGAACACGCGCGCGCCGTCGAGGTGCGTGGACAAGCCGCGATCGCGCGCGAGCTGCGTCGCCTTCGCCACGTACTCGGCCGGCAGCACTTTTCCGCCGATGGTGTTCTCCAGCGCCAGCAAGCGCGTGCGCGCGAAGTGATTGTCGATCGGCTTGATCGCCGCCGCGATCTTGTCGAGCGGCAACGAGCCGTCGGGCGCGTTTTCGATCGGCTGCGGCTGGATGCTCCCGAGCACCGCCGCGCCTCCGCCTTCGTACTTGTATGTGTGCGCAGACTGCCCGACGATGTATTCGTCGCCGCGCGCGCAATGCGCCATCAACGCGGCGAGATTGCTTTGCGTGCCGCTCGGGAAGAAGAGGCCTGCTTCCTTGCCCGTGCGTTCGGCAAGCGTGGACTGAAGCCGGATGACGGTGGGATCGTCGCCCCAGACATCGTCGCCGACATCGGCGGCCGACATCGCGGCGAGCATGGACTGGCTGGGACGGGTGACGGTATCGCTGCGCAGATCGATCATCGTTGGGTCGGGGTCGGAAAAGAACTGCTTATCTTAACGCCCCAAAAGGAAAAGGACCGGCCCTACCGCACCGGTCCTTCCCTGGCCCGAAAGAAGCGTCCTAGCGCATTGCCTCTTCCGTCAGCCACAGCGATTCCTTCAGATCCAGCTCGTTGAGGTTGCGCCCTTCGCCACCGCCGCGATCGACGACGATGTAATCGCTCACCTTCCCCAACGCGAGCAGCGGATGGTGCCACACGCCTTTTGCATAGTTCACGCCCTGCCAGCCGCTCGTGACGAACGCGCGGATCTTCGACTCGTCGAGATCGCCCGCGGGCGCTACGACGACGAGATACGGCCGGTCGTCGAGCGGAATGAACGCCTGGCTGCCGAGCGGATGCCGTTCCATCATCTTGCATTCGAACGGCAGCGTGCGCGGCTGCCCGCGAAAGAGATTGACGATCGCATGGCCGCCCTGATCCGTCACGTCCACGTTGCACAGATCGTGAAAGCGGATCGTGGTGCCGAGGTTGATCGGGATCTGCTTCGCGCCATCGAGTTCGATGACATCGCCATAAGGCTTGAACGCGGCGCGCGTCAACGGAACGATCTCGAGCTTTTTCATTATGCGAGGGTGCCGAAGAGACGAAGACGCGACACGCCGCCGTCGGGATAAATATTGAAGCGCACGTGCGTCACCGGGCCGAGCGCAGCCAGTTCCGACTCGAAGACATGCTGCTTGTCCATCTGCAGTTTCTGCTCGCCGAGCAGCACCGGCCAGAACATGGCCTGCGTCACGAGGGAACTGTCCGTGCCGCCCTTCACGTAAGCGGCCTGAAGCGAGCAGCGATCCGGGAAATTGCCCTTGAAGTGCGCGGTGTCCACTTCGACCTTCTTGATGACGCCCGGCTGCGCCAGCGCGACGATACACCAGTCGTTGCCCGGCTCCCGACGGCGACGGGTTTCCCAGCCATCGCCCATGTTCACGCCGCGGCCGGGCATCAGCAACGTCGATGCGAGACCGAAGTGCTGGTTGTTCGTGCCCACCATGTACGCGCCGTTCTCCATCGCGCCGAGATCGACGAGCTGGTTGCGGTCGGCGTTGCTCCAGTCGAGCTGCGGCTGGCCGTACACGCGCAGACGCGCAATGCCGCCGTCCGGATAGATGTTCACGCGCAGGTGGGTGAACGGCTCTTCGGCCTTGACTTCGAGATAGTGGTGACTGTTGCCCTGGAGCGTCGTCGAGGGGACGATTTCCGTCCATTGCGTCGACTGGTTCGGCGACCCCTCGGCGACATGCGCGCCTTCGATCGACGCCGCGGGCGGGAAGTTGCCGGTGAAGTGGCTCGTGTCCACGTCGATGCCCTTGATCACGCCCGGACGCGCCAGCTTGACGATGCACCAGTCGTAGCCCGTCGTGCGCTTGCGGCGCGTTTCCCAGCCGTCCATCCACTTGCCGTGATCGTCGTACTTGCCGGGAATGAACACCGCCGGCTCCGGGTTCAGCATGCGTTCCTTCGGCGCGAAGAAATCGTCGCTCGCCTCGAGTGCCTGCGCGCCCAGACGCGGGTCCGCGAGATTCACATAGCGGCGCGTGAATTCGGGCGCGTTGGGATCGAGTGTCGGAATTGCCATTGTCTTCGTCCTTGCTCTTCGTTACGTTCAGTTCGGTTACGGTTGATGCGGAATCACGCGGCCTGGATCAGGTCGTTCAGCCTGAAACGCGCGATCCGGTAAATCTGGTCGAGACTCGTGCGCAGCTCTTCGGCGCGATCGTGATTCACGCGCTTTTCGAAGTTCGCGATGATGCCGTGACGGTCATACCCGCGCACGGCGAGAATGAAGGGAAAGCCGAACTTCTCGCGATACTGCGCATTGAGCGATTGCAGCCGGTCGAATTCTTCCTGCGTGCAGAGATCGAGGCCCGCGCCGCTTTGCTCGCGCGTCGATTCGGCCGTCAGTTCGCCGCGCACCGCGGCCTTGCCCGCGAGTTCCGGGTGCGCGTTGATCAGCGCGAGCTGCCTGTCATCGCCCGCGCTTTCGACGATATGCGACATCGCCGCGTGCAACGTGTCGATGTCCTTGAAAGGCCGCTGCTTCGCCGCCGCTTCCGGCACCCACGGCGAATGTTCGAAGATGCCCGCCAGCACCGTCACGAACGTGTCGGCGGGCATGGTGTTGAGTTGGTCGAGTGTGTATTGCATCGCCTTCATGCCGCCGTCCCGGTGTTGGTTCTTTCGAAAGGATGTTGCTCGCGCCAGTGACGCGCGATGTCGACACGCCGCGTGACCCACACGCGATCATGCTTTTCGATGTGATCGAGAAATTTCTGCAGACCGCGGAAACGCGCGGGACGCCCGAGCAGGCGGCAATGCATGCCGATGGACAGCATCTTTGGCGCTTCGTCGCCTTCTTCGTAGAGCACGTCGAAGGCGTCCTTCAGATACGTGAAAAAGTGATCGCCCGTGTTGAAGCCCTGTGGCGTCGCGAAACGCATGTCGTTCGTGTCGAGCGTGTACGGCACGATCAGATGCGGCTTCTTCTCGCCGCCCGTCACTTCCACTTCGGTCCAGAACGGCAGGTCATCGCCGTAATTGTCCGAGTCATAGAGGAAGCCGCCGTATTCCGCGACCAGCCGATGGGTGTTGGGACTGTCACGCCCGGTGTACCAGCCGAGCGGACGCACGCCCGTCACGCGCTCGATCGCTTCCATGCCGAGGCGCATGTGCTCCGCCTCGCGCTCCGGCGACATGTCCTGATAGTGAATCCAGCGATACCCGTGACACGCGATTTCATGCCCCAGTTCGACGAACGCCTTCGCCAGTTCCGGATGCCGTTCGATCGCCATGCCGACGCCGAAGATCGTCAGCGGCATGCCGCGCTTTTCGAACTCGCGCAGGATGCGCCACACGCCCGCACGCGAGCCGTATTCGTAAATCGACTCCATGCTCATGTGCCGCGAGGGGTACGCCGCCGCGCCCACGATCTCCGACAGAAACTGCTCCGAGCCCGGATCGCCGTGCAGCACGCAATTCTCGCCGCCTTCTTCGTAATTGAGCACGAATTGCACGGCGACGCGCGCGCGTCCCGGCCAGTTGGCCTGCACCGGGTGGCGGCCGTAGCCGATCAGGTCGCGTGGATAGTTCGGATCGAGTGACATGGCTAGCGTTGAGCTCAAGCGTTTAAAAAACGGGATTGTTGACGATCGAGTGTAGCTAAAAGCCCCGGACGCGCCCATACATCAGGGCAGATAATCCGGGTCACGTCGGGAGTATGTGTCCTTCGGAAACGCGATCAGCGCGGGCTGAAATCCGACAGCACGCCCTCATACCGTTTCGCGAGCGGGCGCGCATAGTCGCCGCGTTTCGCGGTGTGGAGTTTCAGCGCGATCAACGCCTCCGCCCATTTCACCGCCGCCGTCACACCCTCGACCACCGGCGCGCCGATCGCGTCCTCCACCTCGCGGCAGAACTCCGCCATGCCCGCGCAGCCGAGGACGATCGCATCCGAGCCGTCCTCGTCGAGCGCGCGCCGGCATTCGTCGATGATCGTCTGGCGCGCGGGCGACCCCGGCACGTCCAGTTCGAGCACGGGGACGTCGGTCGCGCGAACGTTTTTGCAAAAGCGCGTCATGCCGTAGCGCTCCGCCAGATGCCATGCCATGCCGACCGTGCGCTGCAACGTCGTGACGACGGAAAATCCCGGCGCGATCACGCTCGCCGCGTGCATCGCCGCTTCCGCGATGCCGATCACCGGACCGCGCGCCAATTCACGTGCGGCGTAAAGGGCCGGATCGCCGAAGCAGGCAATCACGTAACCGTCGAAACCCTGCTTTTCTCCCGCTTCCACTTCCGCCAGAAGTCCGAGCGAGGCGATCGCTTCGTCGTAATAGCCCTCGATGGACGGCGGGCCCATCGTCGGGCTCACGGCGACGATCTCCGTGCCGGGCGCCGCGACTTCGCGGGCGCAGCGGCCCATCGAATCGGTCATGCGCTGCGTCGTGTTCGGGTTGATCAGTTTGATGCGCATTGCTGTTCTCCACACTGCTTTGGAAGGTTCTCTCAGGTTCTATCGTGTGTTATAGGCGATGGGTCAGACCGGACGCTTGCGATCCGCCAGGAAGTAATAGAACACCGCGCCCAGGCCCGCACCGATGAACCAGGAGAAGTTCGCGGCGCCTTCGAGCGACGGCAGCATCACACAGAGAACCGCGATGACGGCGGCCGGCAGGAGCGCCATCACCGCACGGCGGTTCACGCCCTTCGTGTACCAGTACTTGCCTTCTTCGGACACCGAGTAGAGATCGTCCACCGCGAGCTTGCCGCGCTTCACGAGATAGAAGTCGAGGATCAGCACGCCGTACAACGGTCCGATGAAGCTGCCGAGAATATCCAGCGTGTAGTGGATCACCGCCGGATTGTTGAACAGGTTCCACGGCGTGATGAAGATCGACGCGGTCGCGGCCATCATGCCGCCCATACGCCAGCTGATGAGCTTCGGCGCGACGTTGGAGAAGTCGAACGCCGGCGATACGAAGTTGGCCACGATGTTGATGCCGATGGTCGCGATCGTGAAGGTCAGCGCGCCGAGAATCACGGCGGTCGGGTGATCGATGCGGCCGACGGTTTCGACCGGATCGGTGATCAATTGGCCGAACACCGGCAGCGTGGCCGCGGTCGTGATGACGGTCACCAGCGAGAACGCCAGGAAGTTGACCGGCAGGCCCCAGAAGTTGCCGCGCTTTACGCTGCGAAAGCTCTTGCAGTAGCGGGAGAAGTCGCCGAAATTCAGCATCGGGCCGGAGAAGTACGACACGACGAGCGAGATCGCGGTAATCATCACGGGAATCACTTCCATGCCGTGATACTTCACGCCGCCCAGATTCAGGCCGATGTTCTTGATGCCCGCGCGCCACACCATGTAGCCGGCGAGCAGGAACATCACGACGTAGACGGCCGGACCTGCGAAGTCGATGAACTTCTTGATCATCTCCATGCCGCGCCAGAACACGATGGCCTGCAGCACCCAGAGCAGCATGAAGCCCGCCCAGCCGAGCGCCGACAGACCCACGAAGCCGTACTTGTGCACGTCGGCGTAAGGCATCAGCGACGGCACGAACTTCAGCACGACGATGACGAGCGCGCTCGAAGCCAGATACGTCTGAATGCCATACCACGCGACCGCGATGAGCCCGCGGATCACGGCTGGAATGTTCGCACCGAGCACGCCGAACGTGGCGCGGCACGCGACGGGATACGGCACGCCGGCCACCTGGCTCGGCTTCGCGATCATGTTGCACAACGCGTTCACCAAGCCGATGCCGATCAGCAACGACACCAGCACTTGCCAGCTCGTCAGGCCGAGCGCGAAGAGACTGCCCGCGAACACATAGCCGCCGACGCTATGCACGTCGGACATCCAGAACGCGAAGATGTTGTATGCGCCCCAGGTCTGGTTCTTGAGCGGGGCGAGGTCTTCGTTGTAAAGGCGGTCGCTGTAACCGGCGGGTAGATTCGGATCGTGTTCCGCTGTCTGCTCTTCGTATTGCGGCAAGGCTGAACTGCCGGGTGCACTGAACTGGGCCATGACGTCTCCTTCATTGGCTGCTTGCGTAAGAAAAAACTGCAAATGCTGCTGTGACGAGCTTCGATCGGACACCTTCGCTGACATTTCGAATCAGCGCGGCATTCTTCGGATTTGCGTTTTCGCTTTGGGGCGTCAAGCCAGAAGCGCGCGAGCACATGGCCCGGCACGCTCGCCCTGCGGCGACTTTCATCTCACGCTCACATGAGCGTCGTGTTCGATGCAGTGCACGCTGCTGATTTTTTTGCGCGTGCGACTCTCCGCGCGCCCGGCGCGGGGCGCGAGCACGGTCTTCGATTATTTAGTGCTGCTATCTTCAGCCGATGGCAGATTCTGCGATCTGCACTGTCACTGCTGCCTACGTATCGAGCGCCCTTTCGCGCTCGGCGGGCCTTGTGAATACTTCCTTCAAATCGACCGCGCCACGCGCCGGCCGCTCCAGCATCTTCAGCTCGACATCGCGCAGATGCTGCGCCATCAGGTCGCCGGCTTTCGCTGCATCGCCGGCATCGAGCGCGGCAAGAATGTCTTCGTGATCCTCGAATGAGCACGAGCTCTTTCCGAGCGACTCATACAGCGCCGAGATCAGCGTCGAGCGCGCGACGAGTCCCGACAGACATTCGCACAACACCGTATTGCCGGTGAGCGCCGCGAGTTCGGTGTGAAATTCGCCGGACAGCCGGATCCACGAAGAAAAATCGTGGCTCTCGAATGCGCGGCGCTCCTTGCCGATGGTCGCACTGATCGACTTCAGCCGGCGCGTGCCGTGTCCCTGCGCAATCCGCTCCACCACCGCCAGCTCGATGATGCGGCGCATCTCGAACACCTCATGCACTTCCTGCAGCGACGGACTTGCGACGAAGGCGCCGCGGTTCGGCTCCAGATCGACGAGCCGTTCGTTCGACAGTTGCGCGAGTGCCTGACGGACGGTGCCGCGCTTCACTGCGAACACCTCGCACAACTGCGCTTCGGTCAGCTTCGCGCCTGGCGCCAACCGATGTTCGAGAATCGCGGCGCGGATGCTCTCGGCGATCGACTCGGCATTCGCCCCGTTCGGAGCGACCGGTGAAGCATCGGATGCAGCACTACGTTTGGCGTCGGACATGATGTGCTCGCTTGCATGTTAAGCATCTTAGAATCGACATAAAGATTGTCAACAATTCATTTTTAAAACGGAGATCTCGAAGCGGTTCTCTAGGCAGAGCACTGGCCTGCGAGCCAGCTCCGGCAGGCCTCTGCGCCAATTTCACACGTTTCTGTCAGCATTGCCGGCACTTTTTTGTCGACAATTCATGCGTCTGATTTAGGGTCTAGTTGAATTCCGGATGGTGCATTTTAAGACCGTTAGTTGCACATATCCATTAAAAGAGAGGCGCTCGCTGGAGCGCCTTTTGTGCTCAAGTCAGGCCAGATGCGGGTAATCGGACAGTTTCAGCGTAAATCCCCGCTCGGTCGCGATGAGGTGCGCCGTCGCTCCGAAAGGAAGCGTCAGAAGATTTTCCACGTGTCCGAACTGCAACCCGGTCACCACCGGAATGCCGATCACGGATCTGACCTGCTCGATCATCGCGTCGAGCGAATAGCCGTTGTCGTAATCCGAAAGCCGCCCGCCCGAAAATTCGCCCATGACGATCGCCTGCTGACGGCCGAGCATGCCCGATTGATGCAACTGATAAATCATCCGTTCGATCCGGAACGGATGCTCGTTCACATCTTCGACGTAGAGAATTCCACCGTCGATCGGCGGCATATACGGCGTGCCGACGAGCGAGGCCAGAATCGCGAGATTGCCGCCCCACAGCGTGCCGGTCGCGTCCACTGACTGGCGCTGCGGCGTGTTGCTCGTCACGGTGAAACTAGAATGCGATATCGCGTTCCAGAAGTGCTGCATCGTGAACGGGCTCACCTGTTCGGCGCCGAAATCGCCTGCGAACATGGGGCCGCCGAAGCTTTTCACGCCGGCGTGCGCAAAGAGCGCGCACTGGATCGCCGTGAAATCGCTGTGACCGATGATGGCGACCGGCTGATCGGCGAGTCTGCGCAGGCCGAGATAGTCGAGTCCGTGCAGAATGCGCGATGCCCCATAGCCGCCGCGCACGGCAAGTACGATGTCAGGCAACGGCCGCGACGCGTCCGCGAGCCGGTTGAGGTCGGCCGCACGCTCGGCGTCGGTGCCGCCGAAGCGTTGAAAGCGCCGCCGCGTGGCATTGACGTTCTCCAGGCGATGCCCTTCCCTGCGCAAGCGTCCGAGGGCGCGCTCCACAGCCGCCGGATCGTGCGGATAGCCCGAGGGCGCGACGAGGTCGATGGTGCGTGATTTCACGATGTTGTCGTTGGATTCGTTGTCGGATCGGAGGTATCGGTCGCGGCGAGCAGGCCGGCTTCGCGCGCACGGCGCGCATCGCGCTCTTCACGTGCCAGGCGGCGGCGCTCGGCGAAGAAATTCTTGAGCGCGTGCCCGCATTCGTCTGCCAGCACGCCGCCCGTCACCATGGTGTGATGATTGAGCTGCGCATTCGCGAACATGTCGACGACACTGCCGCACGCGCCCGTTTTCGGGTCCGTCGCGCCGAAGACGACGCGTGCAATCCGCGCGTGCATGATGGCGCCCGCGCACATCAGGCACGGCTCGAGCGTCACATAGAGTTCACAGCCCGGCAGACGGTAGTTCTCGAGCTTGTGGGCGGCGGCGCGCAGCGCGGCCATTTCGGCATGCGCGGACGGATCGTGTCCGCGAATCGGATGATTGAAACCCGTGGCGATGACTTCATCGCCCAGCACGATCACCGCACCCACGGGCACTTCGCCCGCACGACGGGCTTCGTCGGCGGCGCTTTGCGCAAGCGCCATGAAGCGGCGATCGCGTTCGCTTGAAGGATCGGCGATGGCAGCGCTGGGCGCGGGCTCCGGCGCGTCCGGTGTCCCGATCACTTGACTTCCACCGCCACGCGCGACTGTGCGCGCTCGGAGAGCCGCTCGGCGATGCGCCGGCGGTACTCATGCGGCACGCAGCCGCCGCCACGGAGCGATTCGAGCGCCATGTCGAGCGCGAGCATCTTGGCTTGCAACTGACAACGGGCCGCGGGGTCCGTCACCTTGTCGAACTCTTCCTGCAGCCCGCGCAACGCGCGCAGCTGTTCGACGGCGGGTGGGACGAAGCCCGCATTCTTGAGGATTCGATTGGCGACACGCACTTCCTCGGGCACGAGGACGTCGTCGTCGAAGTGCAGCGGAGCGCCCGCGCCCGGCAGGTTGTTGAACTCGCCACGCGCAGCGGCTTCGTTGATCCGCTGTTCGACCAAAGCATCTAGCAATTTCATCGGGGATTACGACCGGCTTTCACCCGCGAACGGGCGCGGTCTGTCACGATTTCCGTTGGTTAGCTCGAAGTCGGAAGGCAGCCGGAAAACCACGCTCGCGCGTTGTTCGGCACGTCTCGACACTCCAAGCCCTATTCTATCAGCGGCTGCCGCGAGGTTTTCGGGCGACGCACGCCTGTTCGCGGCGCTTCACCGTATACCGGGCTTATCGCTGTCCATATGCGTCGTTTGCGCAACATTCGTTGACTGCTTCGTGGCAACTGTGCTTGTACGATGACTACGTCCCCGGCCCGCGCTCCAGACGCGTGGCGCTGTCGCGCGTGTAGCCCTCCGTCGCGAGAAGCAGCCGGCGCGTATATTCGTGCGCGACATCGCGCGAGCGCACCGCGTCCACGTCCAGTTGCTCGACGATCTCGCCATTGCGCATCACCGCGACGCGCTGACACAGAAAGCCGATCACCGCGAGGTTGTGGCTCACGAGAATCATCGTCAGCTTGCGCTCGCGGTGCAGACGCCGAAGCAGGTTCAGAATCTCGGCCTGCACGGACACGTCGAGCGCGGAGGTCGGCTCGTCCAGCAACAGGACGCGCGGCTCGACGATCAGCGCCCGCGCGATCGACACGCGCTGGCGCTGGCCGCCCGACAACTGATGCGGATAGCGAAAGCGGAACGCCGGGCCGAGTCCGACTTCGCCGAGTGCATCGAGGATGCGCGCGTCTTCGTCACCGATGCCGTTGATCGCGAGCGGCTCGCGCAAGGTCTTGTCGACCGTGAAGCGCGGATGCAGCGCGCCGTAGGGGTCCTGAAACACCATCTGCACATCGCGCCTGACGGGACGCGAACCGATGCGTATGCTGCCACCCGCGAGCGGCGTCAGTCCGGCGAGCGCGCGAAGCAGCGTCGACTTGCCGCTGCCCGATTCGCCGACCAGCCCGAAGACTTCACCCTCTTCCACGCGCAGGGAAACGTCGCGCACCGCGTCGACGTGGCCGGTCTTCGTCTTGAAACGGATGCAGGCGCGCTCGATGTCGATCATCGCGTCGTCCTTTCATCGAGCCACGCCGGGTCCCGTCGCAAGGTCGGCAGTTCGTCGGGCGGATTATCGAGCGGCGGATTCGCTTCGAGCAGCCCGCGCGTGTACGGATGGGTCGCGTGCGCGAGATCGCGCGCCGCGCACGTCTCGACGACGCGTCCGCCATACATCACCGCGACGCGGTCGCAAAACGACATCACGAGCGGCAGATCGTGGCTGATGAACACGAGCCCCGTGTCGTGGCGCTCGATCATCTCGTCGAGCACGGCGAGCACCTGCATCGACACGAGGACGTCCAGCGCGCTCGTGGGCTCGTCGGCGATCAAGAGGCGCGGCCCGGCAGAGACCATCATCGCGATCATCACGCGCTGGCCCATGCCACCTGAAAGCTCATGCGGATATGCATCCGCGACGCGCTGCGGATCGCGGATATGCACCGCTTCCAGCGCCGCGACGATGCGCTCGCGCAGCACGCGCCGGCTCTCTTTCACGCCTTGCCGCACGAAGGTTTCGCGCATCTGCTGCGCGACGGTCATCACCGGATTGAGCGAGAACTTCGGGTCTTGCAGGATCATGCTCATGCGTGTGCCGCACAAGCGGCGGCGCTCTTTGGGGCGCATCGCGAGCAGGTCCCGATCTTCGAAGCGCAGCGCCTTGGCGGACCATTTCGCCTCGGGCGGCAAGAGCCCGAGCAACGCGCGCCCCGTCAGGGATTTGCCCGATCCCGATTCCCCGACGATGCCGAGCCGCTCGCCCCGCCGCACCGTCAGCGATACGCCGCGCACCGCGGGCATGAGCGCGCCGTCGTGGCCCGTGAAGGCCACTTCCAGCTCGTCGATATGCGCCAGCGCGTCGGACAAGTCAGCCTCCATGACGCGGATCGAAGACGTCGCGCAGACCGTCGCCGAGCAGGTTAAAGGCGAGGCTCACCGCGAGGATCGCGAGGCCGGGAATCGTCGCGACCCACCACGCGTCGAGCAACACATTGCGGCCCGCCGCAACCATGTAACCCCATTCCGGGCTCGGCGGCTGAGCGCCCAGGCCGAGAAACCCCAGTCCCGCGACGGCGAGAATGATGCCGGCCATGTCGAGCGTCGCCCGCACGATCACCGACGACGAGCACAGCGGCACGATATAGCGCAGCAGAATGCGCAGGTGCGATGCGCCTTGCAGACGCGCGGCGTGGATGTAATCGGCCCGCGCGAGCCGCAGCGATTCCGCGCGCGCGAGTCGCGCATACGGCGGCCATGCGGTGATGGACAGCGCGATCACCGCATTGAGCACGCCCGGCCCGAGCGCGGCGGCGAACGCGAGCGCGAGCACGATCTTCGGAAACGCGAGCGCAACATCGGTCACGCGCATCAGCACCGTATCGACGATGCCGCCGCAGTAGCCCGCCACCGTGCCGATCGCGAGGCCGACCGGCACGACGAGCACGACGACGAGCATGGCGATGGCCAGCGTGAGGCGCGAGCCGTGCACGAGCCGCGAGAGAATGTCGCGGCCGAGCTGGTCGGTGCCGAACCAGTGCGCCGCGCCGGGCGGCGTGAGACGTTCGGCGAGCACTTGCTGCAACGGATCCTGCGAGACGAGTATCGGCCCGACTGCCGCAACCACGACGAGCAGCAGCAGGATCGCGAGTCCGAGCATGCTGAGCGGATTCGACGAGAACCGCCGCCAGCGCCGATAAGCCCGGCCGAGCGCGGCCTGGCGCGGGGACGCGGGCGTATCGGTGAGAAGCCACGTGCGCAAACCCGATCGCGCCGGTTTCATCTGCGCAAAGTCCTCCATGTCAGCGCGTGCGCGGGTCGAACACGCGGTAGAGCGCGTCGGTCAAAAGATTGAGCGCGATGAACGTCGCGCCGATCACGAGCGTGCTGCCGAGCACGGCGTTCATGTCGGCATTGAGCAACGCGCCCGTCAGATACGAACCGATGCCCGGCCACGCGAACACGATCTCGGTCAGCACCGAACCTTCGAGCAGATAGCTGTACGCGAGCGCGATCACCGTCAGAAGCGGCACGGCGATATTGCCGAACGCATGCCGCCAGATCACGCGGCGCTCGGGCAGGCCTTTGGCACGCGCGGTCGTCACGTATTCCTGGCTCAGTTGTTCGAGCATGAACGAGCGCGTCATGCGCGACAGATACGCGATCGAATAAAACGCGAGCACGCTCGCCGGCAGCGCGATATGAGAGAACGCGTTCCTGAAGACATCCCATTCGCCGGCGACGAGCGAGTCGATCAGCAGACTGCCCGTGCGCGTGTCGACCATGCCGTCGTAGACCGGATCGATGCGCCCCGGCCCCGACACCCAATGCAGCCGCGCATAGAACAGCAGGAGGCCCATCAGCGCGAGCCAGAACACCGGCACCGAACTGCCCGCGAGCCCGATCACGCGCGCAATGTGATCGACGATGCGATTGTGCTTCACCGCGGCCGCGACGCCGAGCGGCACGCCGATCGCAATGCCGATGAACGTCGAGAGCGTCGCGAGTTCCAGCGTCGCCGGAAAGACGCGTTTGATGTCGTCGATCACGGGATTGGCCGTCAGCAATGAGACGCCGAGATTGCCGTGCAGCACGTCGCGCGCGTAGATCACGAACTGATCGATGAGCGGCTTGTCGAGCCCGAGCCGCAAGCGCGCGGCGGCATACGCGCCGGCGGACGCGCGGTCGCCGAGAATTGCAAGCACCGGATCGATCGGAATCTTGCGGCCGATGAAGAACGTGATGGCAAGCAGGCCCGTGAACGTGATGACGAGCATCGCGATCCAGTGCGCGAGCGCAAGCGCGATGCGCACGCCGCCCCGATGCGCGCTCATGGCGCGCACGCGCTCGATGAACGTGACCGTGCTCACTGCTTCCTGATGTTTCGGTAGGACACGAGATCGTTGATCGGCCCGACTTCGAGACCGGTCACACCGGGACGCGCCGCGACCTGCGACACCTTCTGGAACATGATCACGAACGGCGACTTCGCGAGCACTTCACGCTGCATTTTCTCGTAGAGATGCGCACGCTTTTTCGTATCGCTTTCGGCGAGCGCCGCGTTGGTTTCCTTAGTGAGTTGCGCAATGTCCCACGCGTTGCGCCATGCAAGCATCTTGTAGCTCGATGCATCCGAGTTGTCGGGGTTCCACACGAAACCCTGCGCGTTGCTGTGCGGATCGATGTAATCCGCCGACCACTCGCCGATATAGATGTCATGCGCGCGCGCCCGATAGCGTCCGAGCGTCTGCTTGTTATCGCTCGGCATGAGCTGCACCTTGATGTTGGCGAGCGCGAGATTCGCCTGCACCGCCTGCGCGATCTCGCTGTACGGATAGTCGTTGCGCACGTCCATCTTCACGGTGAAGCCGTTGGCCAGACCCGCCTTGGCGAGCAGCGCCTTCGCCTTCGCGACGTCCTGGTGATACGGGTTCTCGTTCAGCGCGCCGAGAAAGCCTTCTGGCAGAAACGTCTCGTGAACCTTGTAGGTCGTGCGGATCACGTTTTTCTGGATGCCCTGATAGTCGATCAGCCACTTCATTGCTTCCCAGACCTCGGGCTTCGCGAGATTCGGGTTCTTGTTGTTGAGGCCGAGATACATGAGCGTGGCCTGAGGCACGGCCGTCGCCTTGATGACGCCGCTCTTCGAGAGCGTGTCGAGATCGTCGGGGCTCAGATCGCGCGCGACGTCGATGTCGCCGTTCTGGATCATCAGGCGCTGGCTTGCCGCCTCTGTCACGTGACGCAGCACGATGCGCTTCATGGCGAGCGGAATGCGATAGCCCTCGAAGCGCTGCAGCACGATACTGTCGTTCGCGGTCCACTTCACGAGCTTGTAGGCGCCCGAGCCGGCTTCGTTGGTCTTGAGCCACTCATTGCCGTAGTCGTTGCCCTTCGCGTGCGACTCGACGAGCTTGCGATCCACCACCGACGCCGGCCACGAACCGAGCACGTTGAGCACGAAGGTCGGCGCGTAACGTTGGTCAGTCGTGATGGAGACGGTCGTATCGTCGATCTTCTTCACGTTCTGCAATGCGTTCGCCTTGGTCAGGCCGATGCCCGCGAGCACCGCCGCCGCACCCTTGTCGAGCAGCGCGGTGCGCTGAATCGACCATGCGACGTCGTCGGCTGTCAGCGGATTGCCGGAGTGGAACTTGAGGCCCGGGCGAATCTTGAACGTGAACGTGAGGCCATCCTGACTCGCGCTCCAGGACTCGGCGACGTCGCCATTGAATTTCGACGGGTCTTTCAGGTCGACGCGCACCAGCCGGTCATACGTGTTCGCGACATATTCCTCCGGCACCAGTTCGTAGATTTCGCCGGGATCGAGCGAAGTGAATTCATCGAGCAGCGTCGCCATGACGAACATGTCCTTCGGCGTCGCCGCCTGCACGCCCGACAAGCCCGTGAATGCCGTCAGCGCCGAGGCGAGCATGACCGCCGCCAATGCCTTTTTCATGTGATGTCGTCCTGTTGGTATCGGGTTCACATCAGCCGCAGCGGGCCGCTTTCTTCGTTGTCGATCAGAGCAAGTTCGCGCGAGCCTGGCAATTCGTAATGCCACCACTCGCTTTTGATGTGCGTGAAGCCCGCGCCGTGCATCACGCCGAGCAACAGCGTTCGATTACGCTGGACGTGCTCCGGCAGGCCGAAGTGGAAATGCTCGGATTCGACGACCATCGCGTCGAATTCGGTGCCCATGTCGAGCGCGTTGCCATCGCGATCGACGAGTGTCAGGTCCACCGCCGTGCCGCGGCTATGGTTCGAGCCGCGGCCGAGTTCGGCGATGAACGTCGGATCGGGCAGGAAATCCCACAGCACCTTCTGCGCTTGCGGCGGACGATAGGCGTCGAAAATCCGAAGCGTCGTGCCGATGCTGCGCGCGATATCGACGGCCTTTCTTAGCGCGGCTTCGGCGGGTTCGAGCAGCAGGCAATGCTGCGCCTTGTAGATCGGCTTGCCGGTGAAGTTGCGATCGGTCGCGTAGACGAGATCGATCTGGACATTGTGCGTTTCGGGCGTGATATGCAGCAGGCGGGACCGGGTCATGTAAGCGTTTCGTATCGATTTATTCCGATACACGAACCTTAACGCGTTAGAAAAATCCGCGAAACCCTTTATTTCGGGTGGTTCCGGCGATTCACGACAGGAGCGGCCAGCGCGCGAGGACTTCGTATTGCGACCGGCCGATGAAGCTGCGCACGAGCGCGAACTCGTGCGCGGTCCATGCGATGGGTTCGACGGCCTGGCGCGCAATGCGGTGCTCGTCGTAGAGCAAGGTCACGTGGGGCGTGAAGCGGGGATGGCGTTTGAGGGCGATGCCGGCGGCTTCGAGCGCGGTGCCGAGCGTGTGTTCGAGGGCGCCGAGTGGCTCGGCGACATCGCCCGACAGAACGAGCGGGCGCTTCGCGCGGCGGCCGGCAAAGCTCCCGATGCGATCGAGGACGAGTTCGACGGGCGGCGATGCGATTCGGCAAGCCGCGGTGCGTGCTTGCGCGACCACATCTGCGGGAACGCCTGCGAAGGCGCCGAGATAAAGCAGCGTGACGTGAAGGCGATCGGCGGGAATCGCCCTCGCCTTCAGCCTATGTTCGATGCGCAGCCGCGCCGCCAGTTCGGCGATTCGTGCAGCGGCGGCTGCGTCGGGATAGAGCGCAAAAAAGAGCGAGTCGGTGATGCGCTCGCCCGGTTTGAGGTCGGGTGCCGTGTCACTCATGCGCCCGACTCGTGGTCAATGTGAAGCGACGCGCGGTCACTCCCACTCGATTGTCGCCGGCGGCTTCCCCGAGATGTCATACACCACCCGATTGATGCCACGCACTTCATTGATGATGCGGTTGCTCACATGCCCGAGCAGTTCATGCGGCAGATGCGCCCAATGCGCGGTCATGAAGTCGAGCGTCTGCACGGCGCGCAGCGCGACGACGTACTCGTACGTGCGGCCATCGCCCATCACGCCGACGCTCTTCACCGGCAGGAACACCGCGAACGCCTGGCTCGTGAGGTCATACCACGACTTGCCGGTTTCCTTGTCGATGGTATTGCGCAGCGTCTCGATGAAAATCGCATCCGCACGACGCAGCAAATCCGCAAACTCGCGCTTCACTTCGCCGAGAATCCGCACGCCGAGACCCGGACCCGGGAACGGATGGCGATACACCATCGCAGGCGGCAGTCCGAGCTTCACGCCGAGCTCGCGCACTTCGTCCTTGAAGAGTTCACGCAACGGCTCGAGCAACTTGAGATTCAGCGTCTCCGGCAGGCCGCCGACATTGTGATGGCTCTTGATGGTGTGCGCGCCCTTCTTGCCCTTGCCCGCCGATTCGATCACGTCCGGATAGATCGTGCCCTGCGCGAGCCACCTGGCGTCGGTGAGCTTGTCCGATTCCTTATGAAACACTTCGACGAACTCCGCGCCGATGATCTTGCGCTTCGCTTCCGGATCGGTGACGCCTGCGAGCTTTTGCAGAAACTCCTCGCTCGCGTCGACGTGAATCACTTTCACGCCCAGATGATCCGCGAACGTCGACATCACCTGCTCCGCCTCGTTCTGGCGCAGCAATCCGTGATCGACGAACACGCACGTCAACTGATCGCCGATCGCGCGATGCAACAGCGCCGCCGCCACCGACGAATCGACGCCACCCGAAAGGCCGAGAATGACGTGCTCACCGCCGACCTGCGCACGGATCTTCTCCACCGCCTCGTCGATGTAATGGCCCATCTCCCAATCCGCTTTCGCGCCGCACAGCTCCAGCACGAAGCGCTCGAGCATCGCGCGACCCTGCACCGTGTGCGTGACTTCCGGATGCCATTGCAGGCCGTAGAAGCGGCGGTCGTCGTCGGCCATCGCGGCGATCGGGCACGACGGCGTCGAGGCCATCAGCCGGAAGCCCGCAGGCAAGTCGACGACCTTGTCGCCGTGGCTCATCCACACCTTGAGCATCGACTCGCCCTGAGCGGCCTTGAAGTCCTCGATGCCTTCCAGGAAACCCGTGTGATTCAGCGCCTGCACTTCCGCATAGCCGAATTCGCGCACGTTGCCCAGTTCGACTTTGCCGCCGAGCTGATCGGCCATCGTCTGCATGCCGTAACAGATGCCGAGCACCGGCACGCCGAGATCGAAGACGATTTGCGGCGCGCGCGGCGACTTGGCCTCGGTGACCGAGCTCGGCCCGCCCGACAGGATGATGCCCTTGGGATCGAATTCGCGGATGAACGTCTCATCGACGTCGTACGGATGGATTTCCGAGTAGACGTGCGACTCGCGGATGCGCCGTGCGATCAGCTGGGTGACTTGGGAGCCGAAATCGAGAATCAGGATTTTGTCGTGCATGGCTGCGGCCAAAGGCTAGTGAACGATGAATGTCTGTGCTGCCGGACGCGACGTCGCGCAGCCCGTCTGCAAATAAATCGACGGCCGGCGAAAGGGCCGACCGTGCTTGTCTTGCGTGCTTGTCTTGCGTGCTTGTCTTGCGTGTTTGCGCTGCATGCTTGCGCTGCTGCACGTGCGTGCCTTGCGGCATGTGCTTCGCGCCCTCAACGTGGTGCGCGGCTCGCGTCGGGCCCGAGCGGATCGACTCTTCGACCCGTCGCCGGATCGATCTCGCCGCTGATCAGGGGTTCGATGCGCTTGCCGGTGACCGGATCGATCGCGCGGCCCGTCACCGGATCGAGCGTGCCGCCCGTGACGGGATCGACGGCGCCGTCCGGATGCGCGCGTATCGCGGCCGATGAGATCGGTGAAGCCGGATCGAGCGGACGCCCCGTTGAATCGATCGCGCGACCGGAAACCGGATCGATGGCCGTCGCTCCCGGCGCGCGCGCCGCGGGACGGACGCCGGCATCGATCGGCTCGACGCGCGACGAAGGCGCCGTGGCGCCCGTGCGAACGTCCTCGCGCTTTTGCGCCGCCTTCTTCTCCGCGCGCTGGGCCGACGCGGCGCCAGCCAGCGCCGCGCGCTCGCGTCGCCGCACCACCGACGACAGTCTCACGCTGCCCAAACCGAGTACCAGAAGCACGGCGCCGACCACCGCTGCGCTGATCTGTCCGAAGCCATCGACCTGCGGCGCATGCAGACCGAGCAGCCACACCAGCACCACGACCCCCGAGAGCCATTGCACATGACCCGAGACGCGGGCGGCCCGGGCCGTCAACGCGCCATCGACGGCCGCATGAAACGCGAGCCACGAAAGCCCGATGAGCGCGATGCCGAGCAGTTGCCCGGCAAACGCCGGCTGCACGCGGATCGAATCCAGTTGCAGCGCGCCGTACAAGCCCGCCCACGGCGTCAGCAGAAATAGCAGACCGAACGCCAGAAAAATCAGGGCATTGATGACGAGCACGACCCGCAGCAACGGCTTCATGATCGCTCCGCTTGATTAGTCGACGTGATAGTTGGGTGCTTCCTTCGTGATCTGCACGTCGTGCACATGCGACTCGCGCATGCCGGCCGCCGTGATCTGCACGAATTCCGCCTTCTCGTGCATTTCGCCGATGGTGCGGCAACCGCAATAGCCCATGCTCGCGCGCACGCCGCCGACGATCTGGAACAGGATGGCGTTGACCGAGCCCTTGTAGGCCACGCGGCCTTCGATGCCTTCCGGCACGAGCTTGTCGATGTTCGCCGAGTTGTCCTGGAAGTAGCGGTCCGCCGCCCCGTCCTTCATCGCGCCGACCGAGCCCATGCCGCGGTACGACTTGTATTGACGGCCCTGGTACAGGAAGACGTCGCCCGGGGATTCTTCCGTGCCGGCGAGCATGCTGCCCATCATGACGACGTTCGCGCCCGCCGCAAGCGCCTTCGAGACGTCGCCCGAGAAGCGCACGCCCCCATCTGCGATGACCGGCACGCCGGTGCCGCGCAGCGCTTCGGAGACGTTGGCGATCGCCGTGATCTGCGGCACGCCGACGCCCGCGACGATCCGCGTCGTGCAGATCGAGCCCGGGCCGATACCGACCTTCACCGCGTCCGCGCCGTATTCGACGAGCGATTTCGCCGCCGCTGCCGTCGCGATATTGCCGCCGATGACCTGCACGCGCGGGTAATTCTGCTTGACCCAGCGCACGCGCTCGAGCACGCCCTGGCTATGGCCGTGCGCGGTATCGACGACGATCACGTCGACGCCCGCCTGCGCCAGCAGGTCCACGCGCTCTTCATTGTCCGGACCTACGCCGACCGCCGCGCCCACACGCAGCTTGCCGTCCTCGTCCTTGCAGGCGTCCGGGTTTTCGGTCTGCTTGGTGATGTCTTTCACCGTCATCAGGCCGCGCAGCTCAAAGGCGTCGTTGACGACCAGCACGCGTTCCAGGCGATGGCTGTGCATCAACGCCTTCGCTTCGGCGAGCGACGTGCCTTCCTTGACCGTCACGAGACGCTCGCGCGGCGTCATGATGTTGCGCACCGGCTCGTCGAGACGCTCCTCGAAACGCAGGTCGCGGTTGGTGACGATGCCGATCAGTTGCGCGCCCTCGACCACCGGGAAGCCCGAAATGCCGTGCTGCTGCGTCAGCGCGATGACGTCGCGCACGCGCATCTGCGGCGGCACCGTGATCGGATCACGCACGACGCCCGACTCGAAGCGCTTCACTTTCGCGACTTCGCGGGCCTGTTCCTTGGCGGTGAGATTCTTGTGGACGATGCCGATGCCGCCCATCTGCGCCATCGCGATGGCGAGCCGGCCTTCGGTGACCGTGTCCATGGCTGCGGACACGAGAGGCATGTTCAGGGAAATATTGCGAGTCAGCTGGGATTTCAGGCTGGTGTCGCGCGGGAGAACGCTGGAGAACGCAGGCACGAGGAGCACATCATCGAACGTGAGTGCTTTCTGGATCAGACGCATGGCAAATCCTATGGGCGCAAAAGCAGATTATACCGATAGTTCCCTGCATTTTCACTGCCCGAACAGCAGCTTAGGCCATTCCGGCGCAAAATCCGCGCCGTGCGCGCCCGCGTGCCGGACACACCCGCCGTTGCAGTTTTCGACAAGACGGCCGCCCGGGGCCGCGTGCTACGCTTCGCGCCGTCAAGTGAAATAACGACCGGAGTCGGGCAATGCAGCGCGGTGTGATGTACGGAATGGCAGCGGGTGCGATCTGGGGCTTCATCTTTCTCGCACCACGGCTCTTGCCGGATTTTTCGCCGCTCGCCCTGAGCGTGGGACGCTATCTGATGTACGGCGCCGTGTCGCTCGCGGTCGCGCTGCCGATCGCTCGAAGGCTCCTCGCCAAACTCACGCGCGCCGATTTCATCGCGCTCGTGAAGCTGGCGCTGGTCGGCAACCTGCTCTACTACATGCTGCTCGCGAGCGCGGTGCAGCTCGTGGGCGTCGCGCCTTCGTCGCTGATCGTGGGGATTTTGCCCGTGACCGTCACGCTCGCCGGACGGCGCGACCACGGCGCGATCGACCTCAGGCGGCTCGTCGGGCCTTTGCTGCTCGTGCTGGCGGGCATCGCATGCATCAACCTGGACGTGTTCAGCGACGTGCTTTCACCCGCGGCCAGCAGCGAGCACGCGACCAGCGTGCTCACGCGACTGACCGGTCTGGCGTGCGCCCTCGGGGCGCTTGCGTCCTGGACTTGGTACGCGGTAGTCAACGCGCGCTATCTGCAAGCGAATCGCCACTTCGACGGCAACGAGTGGTCCGTGCTGTGGGGCATCGTGACGGGCCTGCTCGGACTCGTGCTCGGCGCGGTCATCTGGATGTTGCCCCCGGGCACGGTTCAGGGGAGCGTGCCGGTCGCACGCTGGCACCTGTTCTGGATCGTCTGTTTCGCGCTGGCGACCGGCGGCTCGTGGCTCGGCAACATGCTGTGGAATGCGGCGGCCAAGCGCTTGCCGCTCACGCTCGCGGGCCAGATGATCGTGTTCGAAACGCTCTTCGCCTTGCTTTACGCTTTCGTCTACGACGGCCGCTGGCCACGTACGCCGGAAGTGCTGGCGATTGTATTGCTGCTCGTCGGCGTGCTTTGGTCGGTCAGACAACACACGCTGGAGCCCGCCCCGGCGGGGGCGAAGGAAGCGCCCGCGCATTGAATCCGCTCAGCGCGAATCCTTCGACTGCCACTTGCGCCCTTCGATCGACCCAGCCTTGCGCGCCTTGTCGACACGGCGCTGACGCGCGGCCTTCGGATCGACCAACAGCCGCCGATAAATCTCCACGCGATCGAAATCGGCGAGCGCCGTATCGAGCGCCTTCACCTTGCCGAACACGCCGACCTTTTGCGTCGTCAGGTCGATGTCCGGATGCGCGCGCAGCACGCCGCTCGCGTCGATTGCATCGCGCACCGTCGCGCCCTCTTGCAGATCCACGCGCTTCAGAAACGCGCCGTCGGGCAGACCGTAGCAAACGTCGATATGCATCATGGCTTGCCGTAGCGCTGATCCGCACGCTTCACGAAGGAATCGACGAAAGTGTTGGCAATATGGCTGAACACCGGCCCGATGAGCTTCTCCAGGATCACATTGGAGAATTCATAGTGAAGCGCGAATTCGATCTTGCACGCGTCCGCGCGCAGCGGCGTGAAGCGCCAGTAACCGGTGAACTTCTTGAACGGGCCGCTCAGGAACTCCATATCGATGTTGGTCGGACGGTTCTGCGTGTTGCGCGTTGCGAAGTGCTGTTTGATGCCCTTGAAGCTGATGTCGATCTTCGCTTCCATGCCGCTTTCGTCCTGGCGGCCGATTTCGACGCCACCGCACCAGGGCAGGAAATTGGGGTAGTCGGCGACATCGGTGACGAGGTCGAACATTTCTTCCGCTGAATGGCGGATCAATACGGTTTTCTGGACGTCTGCCATATAGGGCGCAGCGGTGGCTGAATTGGGCGGCAACGCGCAAGAGAACGCGGGAGAAGTTCGAATGCCCGCCGGCGCGCTGCTAAAATCGTGATTTTAAACGAGTTGGGCACTTTCCATTCATGAGCATCATCGACAACAGAAAAGCCTTCTTCGATTACTTCGTCGAAGAGCGCTACGAGGCCGGTCTCGTGCTCGAAGGCTGGGAAGTCAAGGCGCTGCGCGCGGGCCGCGCGCAGATCAAGGAAGGCTATGTCGTGATCAAGAACGGCGAGCTCTTTCTGATCGGCACGCATATCAGCCCGCTGCCCGAGGCGTCGAAATTCGCCAATCTGGATCCGGTGCGCACGCGCAAGCTGCTGCTGCATCGCGACCAGATCGACAAGCTCATCGGCAAGGTCGAGCAGCGCGGGCATACGCTCGTGCCGCTCAACTTCCATTACAAGGACGGCCGCGTGAAATGCGAGATCGGGCTGGCGAAGGGCAAGAAGCTGCACGACAAGCGCGAGACCGAAAAGAAGCGCGACTGGGAACGCGAGCGCGGGCGGCTGATGCGCACGGCTTCGCGTTGAACGAATCGGGGCGCTTTGCAGCGCCCCGATTGCTTTGCCGCGTCAGCTCTTCCTGATGACGCCGCCGCCCTCGCCTCTCACGATGGTCAACGCCGACGCGATCATCGAACTCATATCGGACAGGTTGCCCGGCACGATCAACGTATTGCCCGTCTTCGCAATGTTGCCGAACGCGCCGACATACTGCTCCGCGATCTTCAGGTTCACCGCTTCCATGCCGCCCGTCGTCTGAATCGCCGTGCCGATTTTCTGAATGGCCTGCGCATTCGCCTCGGCCACCGCGAGAATCGCCGATGCCTCGCCTTGCGCCTGATTGATCGCCGCCTGACGCTCGCCTTCGGACTTCTGGATCGCGGCTTCGCGCGCGCCGGCGGCGAGATTGATCTGCTCCTGCTTGCGGCCTTCGGACGCGGCGATCAACGCGCGCTTTTCGCGCTCCGCGGTGATCTGCGCCTGCATGGCGTGGAGGATTTCCTTCGGCGGCGTCAGATCCTTGATCTCGTAGCGCAGCACTTTCACGCCCCAGTTCGACGCGGCTTCGTCGAGCGCATTCACGATGCTCTGGTTGATGAAATCGCGCTCCTCGAACGTCTTGTCGAGCTCCAGCTTGCCGATGACCGAGCGCAATGTCGTCTGCGACAACTGCGTGATCGCGAACACGAAGTTGCTCGAGCCGTACGACGCCTTCATCGCGTCGGTGACCTGGAAGTACAGCACGCCGTCGACTTGCAACTGAGTGTTGTCGCGCGTGATGCACACCTGGCTCGGCACTTCGAGCGGAATCTCCTTGAGCATGTGCTTGTACGCGATGCGATCGATGAACGGCAGCACGATATTGAGACCCGGCGTGAGCGTCGCGTGATAGCGGCCGAGCCGTTCCAGCACCCACGCATGCTGCTGCGGGACGATCTTGACCGTGTTCATCACGATCACAATGGCGATGATGAGCACGATGAGCGCGAAATACATTGTGTGACTCCTTCTTGTTGAGCGAGCTTGCTAGCGTTTGGCCGCGACGATCAGCCGATTCCCGTCCAGCGCCGTGATCCGGTAGTACCGCGCGCCTTCGGTTTCACCCGGCGCGAGTTCGACGTCCCATTGCGCGCCGCGATACATCACGCGCGCGCGACCGTCGCGCCATTGATCCACTTCCAGCGTCGCGCCGATATCGAGATTCACGGCCACGTCCCGCGACGCGTCGCGCCGTTTCCGGCTGCCGAAGCGCGAGCGCCGCAGCACCGCGACGGCGATCAGCGCGATCACGGCCGCCGCGCCCATTTGCACATGCGGCAACGCGCCTGACACGTAAGCGATGCCGCCGGCGATCATCCCCAGCGCGATCATGAGCAGATAGAACGTGCCGGTGAACAGCTCCGCGACGATCAGCGCGCCCGCCGCGACCCACCAGATCAATCCACTCGTCACCATCGCCGGTCTCCAAACGAAAACACCCCGGAGAAGTCCGGGGTGTTTTTTATAGCACGCTCGCGCCTTTCCGAAAGCATCCGGAAAGGCACTTCTGACTTATTTTGACAAGGTCTTAGCCAGTTGCTGCCATGTCTCGATGATCGTGTCCGGATTCAGCGACATCGACTCGATGCCCTGCTTCGCGAGCCACTCCGCGAGGTCCGGATGATCGGACGGGCCCTGGCCGCAAATGCCGACGTACTTGTTCATCCGCAGACACGTTTCGATCGCGCGCTTGAGCATGAACAGCACCGCTTCGTCGCGCTCGTCGAAGTCCGCCGCGAGCAGCTCCATGCCGGAGTCGCGGTCGAGGCCGAGCGTCAACTGCGTCAGATCGTTCGAGCCGATCGAGAAGCCGTCGAAGCGTTCCAGGAACTGCTCGGCGAGAATCGCGTTGGACGGCACTTCGCACATCATCACGAGCTTCAGATCGTTCTTGCCGCGTTCGAGACCGAACTTCTTCAGCAGTTCGACGACGCGATCCGCCTGCTTCACCGTGCGCACGAACGGCACCATGATCTGCACGTTGTCGAGACCCATTTCCTCGCGCACCTTCTTCAGCGCGATGCATTCCATGTGGAACGCCTCGGCGAAGTCTTCCGCGATATAGCGCGAAGCGCCGCGGAAACCGAGCATCGGATTCTCTTCGTCCGGCTCGTAGCGCGAGCCGCCGATCAGCTTCTTGTACTCGTTCGACTTGAAGTCCGACAGACGCACGATGACGGGCTTCGGATAGAACGCCGCCGCGATCGTGGCGATGCCTTCGGTCAGCTTGTCGACGTAGAACGCACGGGGCGACGCGTGACCGCGCGCGACGCTCTCGACCGCCTTCTTGAGATCGGCATCGACGTTCGGGTACTCGAGAATCGCCTTCGGATGCACGCCGATGTTGTTGTTGATGATGAATTCGAGCCGCGCCAGACCAACGCCCGCATTGGGCAACTGCGCGAAGTCGAACGCAAGCTGCGGATTGCCGACGTTCATCATGATCTTGACCGGAATCTTCGGCAGTTCGCCGCGCTGCACTTCGGTCACTTCGGTTTCGAGCAGGCCGTCGTAGATCTTGCCTTCGTCACCTTCCGCACACGATACCGTGACGAGCGCGCCGTCCTTCAGCACGTCCGTGGCGTCGCCGCAACCGACCACGGCCGGTACGCCCAGTTCACGCGCGATGATCGCCGCGTGGCACGTACGGCCGCCGCGATTCGTCACGATGGCCGATGCGCGCTTCATCACCGGCTCCCAGTTCGGGTCGGTCATGTCGGCGACGAGCACGTCACCCGGCTGAACGCGTTCCATTTCCGACGGATCGTGAATCACGCGCACGGGACCCGCGCCGATCTTTTGGCCGATCGCGCGGCCAGTCGCCAGCACGTTCGACTGACCCTTGAGCTTGAAGCGCATCTCGGCCTTGCCGGACGCCTGGCTCTTGACCGTTTCCGGGCGCGCCTGGAGGATGAAGATCTTGCCGTCGCGGCCGTCCTTGCCCCACTCGATGTCCATCGGACGCTGATAGTGCTTCTCGATGATGACCGCGTACTTCGCGAGTTCGATCACGTCTTCGTCGGTGATCGAGAAGCGGTTGCGCTGCTCGTGCGGCACGTCGACGGTCTTCACCCGGCCCGGCTCACCCGGCTTCGTGAATTCCATCTTGATGAGCTTCGAGCCGATCGAGCGGCGGATGATCGGATACTTGCCCTGCTCGAGCGTGGTCTTGAAGACGTGGAACTCGTCCGGATTCACCGCGCCCTGCACGACCGTCTCACCGAGGCCGTAGCTCGACGTGATGAACACGGTTTCCTTGAAGCCCGATTCGGTGTCGATGGTGAACATCACGCCCGCCGCGCCGACGTCCGAGCGGACCATGCGCTGCACGCCCGCCGACAACGCAACTTCGGCGTGCGTGAAGCCCTTGTGGACGCGATAGGAAATGGCGCGGTCGTTGTAGAGCGACGCGAACACGTGCTTCATGCGATCGAGGACGTCCTCGATGCCGACCACGTTCAAATAGCTTTCCTGCTGGCCCGCGAACGATGCGTCCGGCAAGTCCTCGGCGGTCGCGGACGAGCGCACGGCGAATGAAAGCTCTTCGGGCGAGCTGTTCTGGAGCACCTCGAATCCACGGCGGATTTCGTCTTCGAGACGCGGCTGCATCGGCGCGTCGACGATCCACTGGCGGATTTCCTTGCCCGCTTCGGCGAGCGCTTTCACGTCGTCGACATCGAGCGTCTCGAGACGCTTGGCGATGCGGTCGGTCAGGTCGTTGTGCTGGAGAAAGTCGCGGAACGCGAGCGCAGTTGTGGCAAAGCCCGTCGGCACGCGAACGCCGGCTTCGGAAAGCTGGCTGATCATTTCGCCGAGCGACGCATTCTTGCCCCCGACGATTTCCACGTCGGTCATTCGCAACTGCTCGAATGGAACTACATACGCCTGATCCTTTGCGACATCTTTCGCAACATTGACTGCGTTAGTCATACAAGCCCCTAAGGTGGATGGAATTCACGATCGCACGAGTGGGCTCATATGCGGCGGCGCTCAGTGGAAGCGCGGACGCATCTCGTACAACCTGTTTGATAAACCATCGGGGAGCGCGTCACGGGAGCCGGCGCGCGTTGCGAAAAGAAGCGGGACGTCTGAAATCTGCTCGAAACCGTGGGTTTTTGCTGCCAAAACCGACGAACCGACCGCGATTTGACGAAAATCCGAATCAATTTCTCCGCAATTGCTTATCGAACAGGTTGCCGCTATTCTACCGTGCCGATTCTCAATTTGTTTCGGCAGAGACGGCAATTCCACGGCAGAATCGAAGACTTTTACGCCGTTGGGTTCGCCGGCGCTCATCGCTGGGCAACCAATGTAACACAGGCGCTTTCGTCCGCCGTGCCGGGCGTTCCCGCGGTTTGTTTCGCGTGTTACCGTTTGAGCGCGCCCGCCCCAACTCGTTCCCATTTGGTCTTTTGCCGATGCCGCCTTCCGTATTCATCGTTTCCGACGGGACCGGGATCACTGCCGAAACGTTCGCGCATTCGATCCTCGCCCAGTTCGATCAAAAATTCCGGCTCGTGCGCGTGCCTTTCGTCGATTCGATCGACAAGGCGCACGCGACGGTCGAGAAGATCAACGAGGTCGTGGAACTCGATGGCCGCCGGCCGATCGTCTTCACCACGCTCGTCGACAGTGCGTCGAACGAAGTGGTCAAGCGCTGCAACGCGCTCGTTCTCGACATGTTCCAGACCTTCATCGAGCCCCTCGAGCACGAACTGGAAATGAAGTCGACGCACGCGATGGGCCGCGTCCACCAGAACGCCGACACCGAGGAATACAAGAACCGCATCGAGGCAATCAACTTCTCGCTCGCGCACGACGACGGCCAGTCCAATCGCAACCTCGCCGACGCCGATGTCATTCTGGTCGGCGTGTCGCGCAGCGGCAAAACGCCGACGAGCCTCTATCTGGCGATGCAGTACGGCGTGAAGGCCGCGAACTATCCGCTGATCCCGGAAGATTTCGAGCGCGGCAAGCTGCCTACGCCTTTGCTCGAACATCGGTCGAAGATGTTCGGTCTGTCGATCGACCCACAGCGGCTCGCGGAAATTCGCAACGAGCGCCGCCCGGGCAGCAAGTACGCGGCGCTGGAGAACTGCCGCTACGAGATCAACGAAGCGGAAATGATGATGAAGCGCGAAGGCATCAAGTGGCTTTCGTCAACGCACAAGTCGATCGAGGAAATCGCCACGACGATCCTGCAGGAAATCAAGCCGGAACGGCCGTCGTATTACTGAATCTCCTGCTCAGCGCTGCTGGCGGCACTGCTCGAAAAGACAGATCGCCGCCGCGGCCGCCACGTTGAGCGACTCCATGCCGCCCGGCTGCGGAATGGTCACGCGATGCGTCACGGCATCGCGCCAGATCTGCGACACGCCCGCGCCTTCGTTGCCGAACACCCACGCAAGCGCCCCCGACAGATCGCAATCGTAGAGCGGAACGGCGCCGTGCGAATCGGTGATGGTCACGGGCGCATCAAGCCGCGCGATCAGATCCGCAGGCTCCACGTCCTCGAAAATATCCAGCAGGAAGTGCGCACCCATTCCCGAGCGCAGTACTTTCGATGACCATGCATATGCGGTGCCCGGCGCGCAGAACACGCGCGTGATGCCCGCGGCCGCCGCGCTGCGCAGAATCGAGCCGACATTGCCGGCGTCCTGAATGCCGTCGAGGATCACGCACGTTTCGGCGACGCGCGCGGGCAACGCGGCATCGATCTTCTCGACCAGCAGCAACATTCCCACGCCGTGCACGACGCTCGAAAGCTGTCCGAAAAGCGCGTCCGGCAACACGACGACACGCTTCTCCTCGATACGCGCGACGATTTCGCGGGCTTCCTCGTGCGTGAGCGCGCCTTCGGTGACTACGCACGTTTCGGGCTGTCCCGCTGCATCGAGATAAGCCGACGCCAGATGCAGCCCTTCGAGCAGGGCATGCCCGCTGCGACGCTGCTGCGCGGTCGAGCCGGCCAGCGCCTTGATACGCTTATAGAGCGGATTGTCCCGCGAAGTGATGGATTTCACGTTTGGATTAGTGCCGCTCAGAAGGCACGCGCGTCCGGATCGTCTTCGAGCGTCGAGGCGGCCTGAAGCACTTCAGGCGCGATCTCGGGCAGGACGGAGCCGAACAGGAGATGCGCCTCGCGCACCGGCGCGAACGAACGCCGATGATGCTCGCACGGGCCGTGCTCGCGCAGCGCCCTGAGATGCTGCGGCGTGCCGTAGCCGGAATGCGCATCGAAGCCGTAGACCGGATAGGTTTCGTGAAGCTCGACCAGCATGCGATCGCGCGTGACCTTCGCGAGAATCGATGCCGCCGAAATCTGCTTGATGAGCGCGTCGCCGCCAATCACGGCTTCGGCGCGAATCGACAGAACCGGGCAGCGGTTGCCATCGACCTTGACGAGCGTCGGCGCGACCGACAGTCCTTCCACCGCGCGCTTCATCGCGAGCATGCTCGCATGCAGGATGTTGATCGTGTCGATTTCCTCGACGCTCGCCGACGCGACGCAATACGCGAGCGCGCGATCGACGATCTTCTCGTAGAGCTCCTCGCGTCTTTTGGCGGTCAGCGCCTTGGAATCGTCGAGACCGTTGATGCGCGGTCTGGCGGGATCGAAAATCACGGCCGCGGCCACGACCGGGCCGGCCAGCGGACCGCGCCCCGCCTCATCGACGCCGCAAACGATGTCGAAAGGTGAACTGAAATCGAGTCCGGCCTGAGCCGATCGTTTCGCCGCCATTATCGCGGGCTCCGCGTTTCGAGCACTCGCGCAACCGCCTCGGCCGCCTTCTGCGCCGTGTTCTGGCGCAGCGCGATGTGCATGTCGGTGAAGATTTCTGTCAGGGTACGGCGGTTGGCGTCGTCATTCAACTGTTTCAGCGTCGCGTCGGCGAGCGCTTCGGGGGTCGCGAAGTGCTGGAGAATTTCCGGCACGACGAAGCGGCCCGCCAGAATGTTCGGCAAACCGACATACGGCAGATAACCCTGCCGCTTCATGATCTGACCAGTCAGCCAGGGCACCTTGTACGAGATGACCATCGGCTTCTTGAGCAGCGCCGCTTCCAGCGTCACCGTGCCGCTCTTCACGAGAATCGCGTCGGCGGCGGTCATCGCGGTTTGGGCGCGGCCGTCGGTGATCGTCAGTGACAGATGCGGATGCGCGTCCACGAGCGGCTGCAGCAGCGCGCGCAACGCCGGATTCGCGGCGGGCATCAGAAAGCGCACGCCCGGTTCGCGAAGCTGCATCAGTTCCATCGCGTCGAAGAAGGTCGGACCGATCAGCGAAATTTCGGAGCGTCGGCTGCCCGGCAGCACGGCGATCACAGGGCCGCCTTCCGCGATACCGAGTTCGCGGCGCGCGCCCATGACGTCCGGCTCGAGCGGAATTTCGTCTGCGAGCGGATGACCGACGTAGCTCGCCGCCACGCCCGCCTTCGCCAGCAACGCAGTCTCGAACGGAAACACGCACAGCATGTGATCGACCGCTTTCGCGATCTTCTTGATGCGGCCGCCGCGCCAGGCCCAGATCGACGGGCAGACGAAATGCACGGTCGGAATGCCGGCTTCGCGCAGCGGCTGTTCGAGGCCGAAGTTGAAATCTGGCGCGTCCACGCCGATGAACATCGACGGCGGCTCCGCAAGCAACTGGCGCTTGATCTCGTTGCGGATACCGAGAATCTCGGGGATATGCTTCAGCGCTTCGACATAGCCGCGTACCGTCAGCTTGTCCATCGGCCAATGCGCTTCGAAGCCCTCGGCCGTCATGCGGGGGCCGCCGATGCCGCTGTAACGCGTGCCTTCCGGCAGGGTTTGCGCGAGGCCCTTGAGCAGCGAGGCCGCGAGCAGGTCGCCGGACGGCTCGCCCGCGACCATCGCGATGCGTGGCGGGTTGGTGATCAGGGTCATCGGGCAGCGTGCTAGCGGATGATGCCGCGCTGCGACGCCGCGATGAAATCGGAAAATGCCGTGACCGGCTCGTCGCCCTCGCCGCCGGCCGTGCTCAGTTCCTTCAACTGCGCCTTCGCCTCTTCGAGCGACAGACCGCTTTTGTAGACGATGCGATACGCCGAGCGCAGCGCGGAGATCGCCTCGGGCGTGAAGCCCCGGCGGCGCAGGCCTTCGACGTTGATGCCATGCGGCTCCGCCTTGTTGCCGGCCGCGATGACGAAGGGCGGCACGTCCTGCACGAGCGCGGAGGCGCCGCCGAGCATCGAATGCGCGCCGATGCGCACAAATTGATGCACGCCCGACATGCCGCCGATGATCGCGTGATCGCCGACGAACACGTGCCCGGCCAGTTGCGCATTGCTCGACATGATGACGTTGTTGCCGAGCCGGCAGTCGTGGCCGACGTGCACGTACGCCATGATCCAGCAATCGCTGCCGATGGACGTCAGCCCCTGATCCTGCACCGTGCCCGTGTGCAGCGTCGTGAATTCACGGATGGTGTTGCGGTCGCCGATTTCGAGGCGCGTCGGCTCGCCCTTGTACTTCATGTCCTGCGGACGGCCGCCGATCGACGCGTAGTGGCCGATGCTGTTGTCGCGGCCGATCGTCGTATGGCCTTCGATTACGCTGTGCGAGCCGACGGTCGTGCCCGCGCCGATCACGACGTGCGAACCGACGATCGCGTACGGTCCGATTTCGACGGACTCGTCGAGCTGGGCGCCCGGCTCGATGATCGCGGTTGGGTGAATCTTGCTCATGCGCATTTCGCCTATGCTGTTCGTGCTGCTTGTTACGATGAACGCGGGATGAACGCAAATGCGCTCAGGCGTCCGTGGTCTTGACGGTACACATGAGCTCGGCCTCGGCGGCGGTCGCGCCATCGACCTCGGCGCGCGCCTTGAACTTCCAGATGCCTCGCATGTACCGCTCGAAGTGGACGTTGAGGATCAACTGGTCGCCCGGCTCCACCACGCGCTTGAAGCGCGCACCGTCGATGCCGACGAAGTAATAGAGCGTATTGGTCGGATCGTGCGGCTCTTCCGCGAACGTCAGGAGCGCCGCGGTCTGCGCGAGCGCTTCGAGGATCAGCACGCCCGGCATCACCGGGCGCGTCGGGAAGTGGCCCTGGAAGTACGGTTCGTTGATCGTCACGTTCTTCAACGCTTTGATGCTCTTGTGCGGCTCGAGTTCGAGCACGCGGTCCACGAGCAGAATCGGGTAGCGGTGCGGCAGCAGCGTGAGGATCTTGTGGATGTCGAGATTGATTTTTTCTGTGCTCATGGTCGTTCTGCTCACGCGCGCGTCGGGCGCGGAAATTTGGGTGGCGGGGCGTATCGGACGCCCGCCCGGAATTGCCTTCTTGCTTCGGCGGCGTGAAAGAGCCGCTCTGCTCGAGGTTCTTGCTTATGCGCCGCCGCTCGTATCGTCACGCTTGCCCGCATCGGCGAGCGCTGACTCCAGCGCCTTGATGCGCTCACGCATCTTGTCCAGATTGCGCATGATCGCCGCGTTCTTGTTCCAGTCGCCGTGCGGCACGGCCGGAAAGGCGCTGGTGTACATGCCGGGCTTCAGAAGCGACTTCGAGACGCCCGATTGCGCCGTGACGATCACGTAGTCCGCGAGCGTCACATGGCCCGCAATACCGACCGCGCCGCCGATCATGCAATGCTTGCCGATGTTCGTGCTGCCCGCGATGCCCGCGCACCCGGCGATCACGGTATACGCGCCGATGCGGCAGTTGTGACCGATCTGCACGAGGTTGTCGATCTTCACGCATTCCTCGATGACGGTATCCGCCATCGCGCCGCGATCGATCGTCGTGTTCGCACCGATTTCGACGTCGTCCGCGATATCCACCGCGCCGACCTGCGGAATCTTGACCCAACTGCCGGTGCGCGCATCGCCCTCGCCGACGAAATCCGGCGCGAAGCCGAAGCCGTCCGCGCCGATCACGGCGCCCGCGTGCACGATCACGCGCGCGCCGAGCTTGCAGCCGTGATAGACGGTCACGTTGGGATACAGATGCACGTCGTCGCCGAGCTTCACGCCGCGGCCGACGACCACACCCGCATCCAGCTTCGCGCGCTCGCCGACGACCGCGCCCGCCTCCACCGTCACGTGCGGCCCGATCACGGCGCTCGCCGCGACCTTCGCGTCCGGATCGACGTAAGCGCTGGGATGCACGCCTGGCCTCGCCTTGGGCGTCGCCAGGTCGATGAACGCCTGGGCGACGCGCGCGAAATAAGCGTAGGGGTTCGGCGTGACGATGAAATTACTGCCCGCGCGATTCGTCACCTTCTCGAGATCGCCCGGAGAAATCAACACTGCGCCGGCGCGCGTCGTTTCGACTTGCGCCAGATACTTCTGATTCGCGAGAAACGCGAGTTGCGCGGAGCCAGCCTTGTCGAGGGGCGCGAGACTCCCGACAGCGTGCGCGCCGTCGCCGACCACCTCGCCGCCGAAGCGCTTCACCAGTTCGTCGAGCGTGATCGCCATGCCTGATGCCATCTCGTCTCAGTCCTCGTCAGTTCGGGCTCGTGAGCGAGCCCGTGCCGGTCGCACCCGCGGCCAGCGCCTTCAGCACCTGATCGGTGATGTCGATGCGCGGGCTCACGTACACCGCCTCCTGCACGATCAGGTCGTAATGCTGCTGCTCGGCAATCTGCTTGATCACCTTGTTGGCCCGGTCCAGCACTGCCGAGAGCTCCTCGTTGCGGCGCTGGTTCAGGTCCTCGCGGAACTCGCGCTGCTTGCGCTGGAAGTCCGCGTCGAGTTGCGCGAGGTCACGCTGGCGCGCCGCGCGGTCGGTCGGCGACATCGATGAACCGTTCTTATCGATGTTGTCCGACATCGCCTTCAGGCGCTGCGCCATGTCCTGCAGCGCCTTGTCGCGCTTGGAGAATTCCTGCTCGAGCTTCGACTGAGCGGCTTTCGCCGCAGCAGATTCGCGCAGGATGCGGTCCGAATTGACCGCAGCGATGCGCGCTTCCTGAGCACTGGCGGACATCGCCGTACCCAGGCCGAGAACCATCGACAACGCAAGCGCCAGCGCCCTATGTTTCGAATGCTTACCGGTTCCCAAAGTGTTCCTCACGTTACGTCTGAATGGATGAAGTTCGTGTCCGTCCGGGCGCCTTTAGAAGGCCGTACCGATCTGGAACTGGAACTTCTGATACTGGTCGCCATCGTGCTTCTGCAGCGGGAAGCCGAGGCTCAGCTTGAGCGGGCCGATCGGCGAGATCCACGCCAAACCCACGCCGTAGCCGTAGCGCAAGCCGTTCGCGCCGCCGCTCGTGCCGCCCTGGTTCGGATCGCCCCAGACGTTACCGGCATCGAGGAAGGTGAAGACGCGCAGGGTGCGGTCGTAGCCCGTGCCCGGAAGCGGGAAAGTCAGCTCGATGTTGCCGACCGCCATGCGCGAGCCGCCGATCGGATCGTTCGTCTTCGCGTCGCGCGGACCCAGCGAGCTCGGCGAGTAGCCGCGCACCGAGCCGATACCACCCGCATAGTAGTTCTTGAAGATCGGGTACGTCTGACCTTGCAGGCCCTTGCCGTAACCGCCCTGCAGGTTGAAGCCGAGCACGAAGCCGCGCGCGAACGAGTAGTAATACTGGAACTGCGCGTCGAATTTCGCGTAGGTCGTATTGCCGAGCGGCGTGCCGTATTCCGCGTTCGACTGGATGTAGTAGCCGCGGCTCGGAACGAGCGCGCTGTCGCGATTATCGCGCGACCAGCCCACTGTCAGCGGATAGTTGTTCACCACGCGGCCGAACTCGTTCACGTAGTTGATGTACGACTGCGGCGTGTTCGAGTCCACGTCCATCGTGTTCTGCTCGGCGCCCACGCCGAAGAACACGGTGTCCTGCTCGGAGAACGGGATGCCGAACTTGGTGTCCGCGCCCATCGTCACGATCTTGAAGCTCGAATCGGTCGAGTAGTACAGCGGCTGATACGTGCGGTAGTACGCGTCGGTGATCCGCTTGATGCCGTCGATCGTGAAGTACGGATCGACCTGCGTCACCGTCAGCGTGCGGTACGTCTTCGCGGTGTTCACGTTGACCGCGAGACTCGTGCCCGAGCCGAACACGTTGTCCTGCGACACGCCCGCCGACAGCACCACCTTGTCCGTCGACGAGAAGCCCGCGCCCAGCGTGATCGCGCCGGTCGGCTTTTCCGCGACCTTCACGTCGACGTCGACCTGGTCGTTCGTGCCTTCCACGGGCGTCGTGGTGACGTCCACGTCGGTGAAGTAGCCGAGACGGTTGACCCGGTCCTTCGACAACGCGAGGCGGCTCGAATCGAACCACGAGCTTTCGAGCTGGCGCATTTCACGGCGCACGACTTCGTCGCGCGTGCGCGTATTGCCGACGATGTTCACGCGCCGCACATAGACGCGGCGGCTCGGGTCCACTTGCAGCGTGAGCGCCACGGTGTGGTTGGACTGATCGATCTGCGGCTGTGCGTTGACCTGCGCGAACGCGTAGCCGTATTCGCCGAGCTTGTCGACGATCGCCTTGGTCGTCGCCTGCAGCTTCTCGGCGGAGAAGCGCTCGCCCGGCTTGATCTTGATGAGCTTGTTGAGCTCGGCTTCGCGGTCGAGCAGATTGCCCGAGAGCTTGATGCTGCTGATCTTGTACGGCTCGCCTTCATGCACGGCGATCGTCAGATACATGTCCTTCTTGTCCGGCGAGATCGACACCTGCGTGGAGTCGATGCTGAACTCGAGGTAGCCGCGGTTCAGGTAGTACGAGCGCACGTTCTCGAGGTCGCCCGTGAGTTTTTCCTTCGCGTAGAGATCGCTCTTCGTGTACCACGAAAACCAGTTCGGCGTGGAGAGCTGCATTTCTCCGAGCAGCGTGCTCGAACTCACCGCCTTGTTGCCGACGAAGTTGATCTGGCGAATCTTGGCGCTCGGGCCCTCCGCGACGGAAAACAGAATGGCGACCCGATTGCGGTCGACCGGCGTCACCGTCGTTGTGACTTCCGCCGCGTAGTAACCGCGCGTCAGATACTGACGCTTGAGCTCCTGCTCCGCCTTGTCGACGAGCGCCTTGTCGTACGAGCGGCCTTGCGACAGACCGACCGAACGCAGCGCCTTCGTGAGGTTGTCCTTGTCGAACTCGTGCAGCCCTGCGAAATCGATGGCCGAGATGGCCGGGCGCTCCTGCACCTGCACGATCACCACATTGCCTTCGGTGGCGATCTGAACGTCGTTGAAGAAACCCGTCGCATAGAGTGCGCGAATCGCTTCGGAGGCCTTGTCGTCGGTGAACGTGTCGCCTTGCTTGATCGGCAGATAAGCGAATACGGAGCCCGGCTCGATGCGTTGGAGACCGTCGATCCGAATATCCTGCACGACGAACGGCGTGGTGGCGTGTGCCGCCATACCCGTTGCGGCGAGTGCCGCGGCCACAGCCGTCTTAGGAACAAAGCGATGAGGTTTAAACAACGTGCTTCCCCAGTATTTAAAGCTGCATTCGTTCCGGCGGTCGCTCGAAAGGCGCCGCCAGAAATTGTCAAAGTGGATCAAAAACGAATCAGACGAGCGAGGTCGTTGAACAGTGCGATCATCGACAGCGCGACGATGCAGACCAGGCCCGCCCTTTGCAGAACCAGCTGCCAGCGATCGGATACGGCCTTGCCGGTAACAGCTTCAACCAAATAATATAACAGATGCCCACCGTCCAATACCGGAATCGGTAACAAGTTCAACACTCCGAGGCTGATGCTGACGAGGGCGAGAAACGAGACGAAGGCCGCCACGCCGAGCCTTGCGCTCTTGCCCGCGTAGTCGGCAATGGTGACCGGCCCCGAGAGATTTTTGAGCGAAGCCTCGCCGATGACCATCCGCCCGAACATGCGCAGCGAATAGATGCTGATGTCCCACGTGCGGTTCACGCCGAGGCGCAGACTCTCTATTGGCCCATAGCGCACGTCCACGGTCGGAAGCTGATTCGCGAGCGCGGCGCCGATGCGGCCGATTTCCTTGCCCGTCGACCCATCGCGCTTCAGGTCCGGCACGATCTGCACGGATTCGCGCTTGCCGTTGCGCTCGATGACGAGCGTGACGGGCTTTGCGCCGTGCGCTTTCACGTAATCGATGAAGCTCGTCGCGTTGTCGACGCTGCGGCCATCGATCGCACGCAGCATGTCGCCCGCCTTCAGCCCGCTCTTCTGCGCCGCGCTGCCCGCCTCAACGCCCGCGACGGTCAGCGTGCCGCCGCCCGGGGCGAAGCCGAGCTTGTCCATGAAATCCTGATCGGCGTCTTCGTCGGTAATGCCGGCGACGCTCACCGGGAAGTCGAACGTGCCCTCGTGGGTCTTTGCCGTCAGCACGATCCGCCGATGATCGAACGATGCGTCGAGCACCTTCCAGCGCAAATCGGACCAGGAGCGGATCGGATGCGTCTCGCCGCCTTGCGCGTCGCGCATCGAGAGGACCGTTTCACCGCCTTCGAAACCCGCGCGCGCCGCTGCCGTGCCGGGCGCGGGCTGCGACACGATCGCCGCGGGCTCGGTCACGCCGCCCGCGAACACTGCGGAAAAGAGCGCGATCGCGAGCAGGAAGTTGGCGACGGGCCCCGCCGCGACGATCGCGATCCGCTTGGCGACGCTCTGGCGGTTGAAGGCGCGCGGCAAGTCCTCGGCGGGAATCGTCGTGCCGCTAGCGGGATCGATCTCGCGCTCGTCGAGCATTTTCACGTAGCCGCCGAGCGGCAGCGCGGCGATCGTCCATTCGACGCCCGTCTTCTTGCTGACCCACCGCACGAGCGGCTTGCCGAAGCCGACCGAGAACCGCAGCACTTTCACGCCGCACAGTCGCGCGACACTGTAGTGACCGAATTCGTGGACGACGACGAGTACGCCTATCGCAACGACGAAGGCGACGATTTCGGTCAGAAAGTTCATGACGGCCTCAATGGGCGATGGGTTCGGCGCCCGGCGCGCTCGCGGTGAGCTCTGCGACGAAACGGTAGGCGAGACGGCGGGCGTCCGCATCCGCGGCGAGAACGTCCGCCAGCGTCGCGGCGCTCGTATTCGGCAGCGCGTTCAGCACGCGCTCGACCACGCCGCCGATCGCCATGAAGCCGATGCGGCGCTCCAGGAACGCTTCCACGGCGATTTCGTTCGCCGCATTCAGCGCTGCGCTCGCGATGCCGCCCGCTTCGAGCGCCTGGATGGCAAGCGCGAGGCACGGGAATCGTGCGAAATCGGGCTTCTCGAACGTGAGGGTCGCAATCTGCGCGAGATCCAGCGGCGCGACGCCCGAGTCCACACGGTCAGGATACGCCAGTGCGTGCGCGATCGGCGTGCGCATGTCGGGGTTGCCGAGTTGCGCGAGGACCGAGCCGTCGGCGTAGGAAACCATCGAATGAATCACGCTCTGCGGATGGATCAGCACCTCGATGCGCGAACCCGGCAGATTGAAGAGCCAGTGCGCCTCGATCACTTCGAGGCCCTTGTTCATCATCGTCGCGGAATCGACGGAGATCTTGCGACCCATCGCCCAGTTCGGATGCTTGACGGCTTCCTCGGGCGTGACGTTCGCGAGCGTTGCCGGCTCGCGCGTGCGGAACGGGCCGCCGGACGCCGTCAGGATAATCTTGGAGACGCCGCCATGCAGCTTCGCTTCCTTGTCCGCGCACGGCGGCAGGCACTGGAACACGGCGTTGTGCTCGCTGTCGACCGGCAGCAGGATCGCACCGTTGTCGCGCACCGCGTCCATGAAAATCTGGCCGGACATCACGAGCGCTTCCTTGTTCGCGAGCAGGATGCGTTTGCCGGCCCGCGCAGCGGCGAGCGTGGGCGCGAGACCCGCCGCACCCACGATGGCCGCGACGACCGTATCGCACTGCGCCGCGCGTGCCACCTCGGCGAGCGCTTGCGCCCCGTACGTGACTTCGGTCTTGCAGCCCTGCGCGCGCAACGCCGCCGCCACGCGCTCGGCCGTTTCGGCGTCGCCGACGACCGCCACTTCGGGCTGAAATTTCAGGCATTGCGCGACGAGTTTGTCGCCGTTGCGGTGAGCGGTGAGCGCATAGACCGAGAAGCGGTCCGGGTGCCGTGCCACGACGTCGAGCGTGCTGTCGCCGATCGAGCCCGTGGAGCCGAGCAATGTGAGACGTTTTTGCATAAATTCTTCTCTAGCCGATTAGCCAAGCATGAGCAATGCGATCGGCAATACGGGCAACAATGCGTCGATGCGGTCGAGGACGCCGCCGTGACCGGGCAAGAGGCCGCTCGAGTCCTTGACGCCGGCCTGGCGCTTGAGCAGCGACTCGAACAGGTCGCCGACCACGCTGAACGCGACCAGCACGGAAAGCGCGACGAACGAGCGATCCCAGCCGAGATGCTCGACGAAGGCGGTAAACACGGTAGGCGCATAAAAGCCGGTGGACGCGGCGAGCGCGCCGATGGCGATGACGGCGAGCCACCCGCCGACGGCGCCCTCCCAAGTCTTGCCCGGGCTGATCGACGGGGCGAGTTTGTGGCGGCCGAGCGCTTTTCCGGCGAAGTATGCGCCTATGTCAGCCAGCCAGACTACTAGAAGAAGCGATAGCACGAATGCCACGCCTCGCGTGCGCGCATCGACGACGGCATGCCAGCACGCCAGAAACACGACGATCCCTGCGAAAAGCAGGAATGCGCGCCACGCGTGGGCGGCCAGCGCCGGCTTGCGCAGCAATGCATAGGGACCGGCGAGCACCCAGAAAATCGCGGCCATCTGGTACAACGGCGCGGACCTGATGCCGAGAAACGTGCTGAAAAGAAGCGCGAGTCCGGCAACGAGCGCGTAGGCGACGGGCCCTGCCCCATTCAGCTTGAGCAGACGCCCCCATTCCCAGGCGGCGAACACCACGACCAAACCGATGAGCGCCCCGAACGCGCCGACCGGCGCGAACAGCGTGATCGGCACAAGTACCGCGAGCAGGACGATTGCCGTGATGACACGGGTTCTTAGCATGAAAGGGTGTCGGCCTTCTGCGATTGCGAAGCGAGTTGCGCGCTCGTACGCCCGAAGCGGCGCTCGCGGTCGCCGTACGAAGCGATCGCGCGATCGAGCGCGTCGGCGTCGAAGTCGGGCCAGTAGATGTCGGTGAAATAAAACTCGGTGTACGCGAGTTGCCACAGCAGGAAATTGCTGATGCGCTGCTCGCCGCCCGTGCGGATGAAGAGATCAGGCTCTGGCGCATAGGCCATCGCGAGATGCTCGCCGAACGACTCGTCGTCCACGCGCGCGGGCGCGCCTGCTTCCAGGGACTCGGCGATGAGCTTCTTTGTCGCCTGCATGATGTCCCAGCGCCCGCCGTAGTTAGCGGCGATGGTCAGCGTGAGACGCGTGTTGCGCGCCGTCTTGGTCTCGGCGCGTTGAATCAGCGCGCGGATGCGATCGTCGAACATGCTGATGTCGCCTACGACGCGCAGGCGGATACCGTTCGCGTGCAGCTTGCCGATCTCGCGCTCGAGCGCGGTCACGAACAGGCGCATCAGGAAGGACACCTCGTCGGTCGGACGGCGCCAGTTCTCGGAGCTGAACGCGAAGAGCGTGACGAACTCGACGCCGCGCCGCGCGCAGCTCTCGACGGTCGCGCGAACCGCATCGACGCCGCGCGTATGACCGGCGACGCGCGGCAGGCGGCGCTCGGTCGCCCATCGGCCATTGCCGTCCATGATGATCGCGACGTGGCGCGGGACAGCCGCGACATCGGGCACGGTTACGGTGGAGCTGGTATAGGTCATGGCCGCTGAATCTGGGAATCTGAAAGAGTGAAAGCCAGCCCGAATGTATAACCCCCGGGGCCGGCAGGACCGTTCCTACGGTCTCACACCGTCATGATTTCGGATTCTTTGGTTTGCACGAGCTTGTCGATCTCGGCGACGAACTTGTCGGTGAGCTTCTGCACTTCTTCGCTTGCACGGCGCTCGTCGTCTTCCGAAATCTCCTTGTCCTTCACGGATTTCTTCAGTTGATCGTTCGCGTCGCGACGCAGGTTGCGCACAGCGACCTTCGCGGTCTCGCCTTCGCTCTTCACGACCTTCGTCAGTTCCCGACGGCGCTCTTCGGTGAGCGCGGGCATCGGCACGCGGATCAGGTCGCCTTGCGTGGCCGGGTTCAGACCGAGATCCGATTCGCGGATCGCTTTCTCGACGACCGGGACCATCTTCTTTTCCCACGGCTGCACGCCGATCGTGCGCGCATCGACGAGCGTCATGTTTGCGACCTGGGAGATGGGCACATTCGAGCCGTAGTAATCGACCTGGATGTGGTCGAGCAGCCCCGTGTGGGCGCGGCCCGTGCGAATCTTGGCGAGATCGGCCTTGAACGCTTCGATCGACCGCTGCATCTTCTGGTCGACGCTCTTCTTGATGTCAGCCACACTCATTTTGAACCTCCAAACCTGGGTTTTTACCGGCGATAGCGGCGCATCCCGCGCGAGGCGTTCCGCCAGCCGCGCGGCGCCTGATATCGCGAGAGTTTACACGTGGACGAGGGTTCCTTCGTCGTCGCCCTGCACGATGCGCTTCAAGGCGCCCGGCTTCGTGATCGAGAACACGCGAATCGGCAGTTTCTGGTCGCGGCACAGGGCGAACGCAGTCGCGTCCATCACCTGAAGATTCTTGCCGATTGCCTCGTCGAAGCTGATCGTGCTGTAGCGCGTCGCGTGCGGATCCTTCTTCGGGTCGGCGGAGTATACGCCATCGACCTTCGTCGCCTTCAACACCACTTCGGCGCCGATTTCCGAGCCGCGCAGCGCGGCCGCCGTGTCCGTCGTGAAGAACGGGTTGCCCGTGCCGGCCGCGAAGATCACGACCTTGCCCTCTTCGAGCTGGCGAATGGCGCGCGGACGGATGTACGGCTCAACCACCTGGTCCATGCGCAGCGCCGACTGCACGCGCGCCTCGATGCCCGCGTGACGCATGGCATCCTGCAGCGCGAGCGCGTTCATCATGGTGGCGAGCATGCCCATGTAGTCGGCCGTTGCGCGATCCATGCCGGCCGCGCCGCCCGCCACACCGCGGAAAATATTGCCGCCACCGATGACGACGGCGAGCTGCGTCCCAATCCGCACCACCTCCGCGACATCCGCCACCATCCTTTCGATCGTTGCGCGATTGATGCCGAAAGCATCGTCGCCCATGAGGGCTTCGCCGGAGAGTTTGAGGAGTACGCGTTTGTAGGCTGTGGGCATATGAGTTTCCGATCGCGCCGAGGAGGGTTGCAACAACGTAGAACTGTAGGGGTGAAACATTACTTACCGCAAGCGGGCCGGATCGGGCGGCGGGCGCGGTAGATCAGGGGTTACCCCTAGCCTACCGCGCCCGCTGCTTGTGCGATCCGGATCGCTGAATGCGTGCGGCGGAACATTCCGCCGCAGGTACTGCGAACTCGGCGCGCCGCCGCGCTATGACAGCACGCGCGCCTTAAGCGAACCTTAGCGAGTCTTAGGACTGCTTGGCCGCCGCAACCTGCGCCGCGACTTCGGCCGCGAAGTCGTCCTGACGCTTTTCGATGCCCTCGCCCACCACGAACAGCGCGAACTTCTGCACCGATGCGTTGCCGGCCTTGAGCATCTGCTCGATCGTCTGCTTGTCGTTCTTCACGAACGGCTGATTCAGCAGCGACACTTCCTTCAGATACTTCTGGATCGAGCCGTCAACCATCTTCGCGACGATCTCGGCCGGCTTGCCCGACTCGGCAGCCTTCTGCTCGGCGATGCTGCGCTCCTTGGCGATGAGATCGGCCGGCACTTCGTCCGACGACAGCGAGACCGGCTTCATCGCGGCGACGTGCATCGCGACATCCTTGCCGACCTGCTCGTCCGCGCCGGTGAACTCGACCAGCACACCGATGCGGGTGCCATGCAGATACGACGCGATCTTGTTCGCGGTTTCGAAGCGCACGAAACGGCGGATCGACAGGTTTTCGCCGATCTTGCCGACAAGCGCGAGACGCACGGCGTCGACCGTCGAGCTTTCCAGCGGCAGCGCCGACAGGGCGGCAACGTCAGCCGGATTCTGCTTGGCCACGAGCTCGGCAATCGTCTTGCCGAATGCCATGAAGTCGTCGTTTTTCGCGACGAAGTCGGTTTCGCAGTTCAGCTCGACGAGCGCGCCCACGCCGCCTTCGACGTGTGCCGTCACGATGCCTTCTGCCGTCACGCGCGATGCCGCCTTGCTCGCCTTGTTGCCGAGCTTCACGCGCAGCAGCTCTTCCGCCCGCGCCATGTCGCCGTCGGCTTCCGTCAGCGCCTTCTTGCATTCCATCATCGGCGCATCGGTTTTCGCGCGCAGTTCTGCCACCATGCTTGCGGTAATTGCCGCCATCATTCGCTCCTTGAGTCTGTTTGATACGTGCCGCCGGCTTCGAGCACCCGCGGCAGAAATTGGTTTCAACTATCGCGAATCATCGCGCCGACTAAAAAAAAGGGGCCTTTCGCAAAGCCCCCTTTTTTGTCGGCCGCAGGCTCGATTACGCCTCTGCGTTGACCTCGACGAACTCGTCGCCTTCGCCGTTACGGACGGCCTGGACAACGTCGTTCACCGCGTTTGCGCGGCCTTCGAGGATCGCGTCAGCAACGCCCTGAGCGTACAGCGACACAGCCTTGGACGCGTCGTCGTTGCCCGGGATCACGTAGTCGATGCCTTCCGGCGAGTGGTTCGTGTCGACCACGGCGATGACCGGAATGCCGAGCTTCTTCGCTTCGGTCACGGCAATCTTGTGGTAGCCGACGTCGATCACGAAGATCGCGTCCGGAATGCCGCCCATGTCCTTCACGCCGCCGATCGACTTTTGCAGCTTGGCGATCTCGCGTTCGAACAGAAGCGCTTCCTTCTTGCTCATGCGCTCGGTTTCACCCGATTCGACAGCCGCTTCCATGTCCTTCAGGCGCTTGATCGAGACCTTCAGCGTCTTGAAGTTGGTCAGCATGCCGCCGAGCCAGCGTGCGTTCACGAACGGCATACCGGCGCGCGCTGCTTCCTGCGCGATGGTGTCACGCGACTGGCGCTTCGTGCCGACGAAAAGAATCGTGCCGCGGTTCGCTGCCAACTGGCGCACGTACTTCAGCGCGTCGTTGTAGAGCGGCAGGGTCTTTTCGAGGTTGATGATGTGAATCTTGTTGCGATGACCGAAGATGTACGGGGCCATCTTGGGGTTCCAGAAGCGCGTTTGGTGACCGAAGTGGACACCGGCTTCCAGCATTTGACGCATCGTGACTGCCATGAAATTCTCCGCGAGGGTTAGGTCTTAAGCCGGCTGCCGCATCCTGCGCCCGGTTTTTTCGCTTTTCGGACGCCGGACACCCTGGGTGCGCCGGCTTGCGTATCGACTTGAAACGATTTTCCAAGCCGCGATCCGCACTCAATCACTGCCGTCTTGTTCCACAGGAACCATGATGGCAATCTGGATCACGACTTAGCCCTCGAGTATAGCATGTGAGGATTGGTCGGCTCAAGCCATGCGCGGATCGGAAACTGCGCGCCTTTGCGGCCAGCGGCCTTGCCGGCGCACCTTCCGCCCCGAACTATCCGGGTGCAGCGCAATTCTTAAGGTGCGATAATGCCGCTTTCGCGGCTCACTCCGCACCCACGCATTTCGGCCCAAGTCATGTCCATTACGCTGAAAAACGAACACGATATCGCGCAGATGCGCGTCGCCTGCCGGCTCGCCAGCGAAGTGCTCGATTTCATCACGCCGCATATCGTTCCCGGCGTGACGACCGAGGAACTCGATCGCCTCTGTCACGAATACATGGTGAAGGAACAGGGCACCGTTCCCGCACCGCTCAATTACCAGCCGCCCGGTTATCCGCCGTACCCGAAAGCCACCTGCATCTCGGTGAACGACGTGATCTGCCACGGCATCCCTGGCGAAAAGGTGCTGAAAAACGGTGATGCGCTGAATATCGACATTACCGTCATCAAGAACGGCTATTTCGGTGATACGAGTCGGATGTTCATCGTCGGCGAGGGCTCGATTCTGGCAAAACGCCTCGTCCAGACCACGTTCGACTGCATGTGGCTAGGGATCGACCAGGTGCGCCCCGGCGCGCATCTCGGCGACATCGGCGCGGCGATCCAGAAACACGCCGAGGCGCAGGGCTACAGCGTCGTGCGTGAATACTGCGGCCACGGCATCGGGCAGGTGTTCCACGAGGAGCCGCAGGTGCTGCACTACGGCCGTCCGGGCACGGGCATCGAACTGCAGGCCGGCATGATTTTCACCGTCGAGCCGATGATCAACGCGGGCCGCCGCGAAATCCGCACGATGCCCGACCAGTGGACCGTCAAGACGCGCGACCGCAGCCTCTCAGCGCAGTGGGAGCACACGGTGCTCGTCACGCCGACAGGCTACGACGTGCTGACCGTCTCGGCGGGCACGCAGTCGCCGTCGCAACTGATCGCCGCAACCGCCTGAATTGCGTCTCCTGGCGCTCGCCGTGCATGCACGCGGGCGCATCCTTCCGTCGTCCTCGCCAATTTCCTTTCATGAGCGTAACCGCCGCTGTCGCCACGCCCTGTGAAACGCTGCGCGCCGCCTACAAGGCGGCGAAGGCGGCGCTCATCGAACGCTTCGGTGCGGCGTCGAACGTCGAGCCGCTGATGCACGCGCTCGCCCGCGCCACCGACGACGCGCTCAAAGGCGCGTGGGCTGCCTGCGCGATGCCCGGCGGCGCTACGCTCGTCGCGGTCGGCGGATATGGACGCGGCGAGCTCGCGCCCTATTCCGACGTAGACATTCTCGTGCTTCTTCCCGAGTCGTCGCCGCAAACCAGCGATGCGGAGCTGAACGGCTGCGTCGAGCGTTTCATCGGCATGGCGTGGGATCTGGGACTCGATATCGGCAGCAGCGTGCGCTCGGTCGAGCAATGCATCGCCGAGGCCGGCAATGACATCACCGTGCAGACCTCGCTGCTCGAAGCGCGGCGCATTTGCGGCGACATGCCACTTTTCCAGCGCTTCTCCGCGCGCTATCGCGAGACACTGGATCCGCGCGCGTTCTTCCAGGCGAAAGTGCTGGAAATGCGCCAGCGTCACGCGAAGTTTCAGGACACGCCCTACAGCCTCGAGCCGAACATCAAGGAAAGTCCCGGTGGCCTGCGCGATCTGCAACTGATTTTATGGATCGCTCGCGCGGCGGGCTTCGGCAGCAGCTGGCGCGAACTCGACGCACGCGGGCTCATCACCGAGCGCGAAGCACGCGAGCTGCGCCGCAACGAAGGTTTTCTGAAGGCGCTGCGCGCGCGTCTGCACGTGATCGCGAAGCGTCGCCAGGACATTCTCGTGTTCGATCTGCAGACGCCCCTCGCGGAAAGCTTCGGCTTCGAGGCGACCACCGCCAAGCGCGCGAGCGAGCAACTGATGCGTCGCTATTACTGGGCGGCGAAGGCGGTCACGCAGCTCGCGACCATTCTGATCCAGAACGTCGAGGCACAGCTTTTCCCGTCGACGAGCGGCATCACGCGCGTCATTTCCGGACGCTTCGTCGAGAAGCAAGGCATGCTGGAAATCGCCCGCGACGACGTGTTCGAGCGCGAGCCGCACGCGATTCTCGAAGCGTTTCTGCTGTACGAACAGACGCGCGGCATCAAGGGATTCTCCGCGCGCACGCTGCGCGCGATCTACAACGCACGCGATCTGATGGACCGCGACTGGCGGCGCGATCCCGAAAATCGCCGGCTTTTCATGGAGATCCTCAAGCAGCCCGAAGGCATCACGCACGCATTTCGCCTGATGAACCAGACGAGCGTGCTCGGGCGCTATCTGCTGAACTTCCGGCGTATCGTCGGGCAGATGCAGCACGATCTCTATCACGTCTATACCGTCGATCAGCACATTCTGATGGTGCTGCGTAACCTGCGCCGCTTTGCGATCGCCGAGCATGCGCACGAGTACCCGTTCTGCAGTCAGTTGATGGGCAACTTCGAGCGTCCGTGGGTACTTTATGTCGCGGCGCTCTTTCACGACATCGCGAAGGGCCGCGGCGGCGATCACTCGACGCTCGGCATGGCGGACGCCCGGCGCTTCTGCCGCGAGCACGACATCGGGGCCGAAGATACCGAGCTCGTCGTCTGGCTCGTGCAACAGCATCTGACGATGAGCCAGGTCGCGCAGAAGCAGGACACGAGCGACCCGGAAGTCATCAAGCAATTCGCGTCGGTGGTGAAAACGGAGAGGCGGCTCACCGCGCTTTACCTGTTGACCGTCGCCGATATCCGCGGCACGAGCCCGAAGGTCTGGAACAACTGGAAAGGCAAGCTTCTCGAAGACCTTTTCCGTGCGACGCAGGCGGTGCTCGGCGGCGCGCAGCCGGATACGCATTCGGAGCTCAAGTCGCGGCAGGAAGCGGCGCTGGCGCTGCTGCGCCTGGAAACCGTGCCGGAGCACGCGCAAAAGCGCCTGTGGGATCAGCTCGACGTCGGCTATTTCCTGCGCCACGATCCGGCCGACATCGCGTGGCAGACGCGTGTGCTCTACCGGCACGTGGAAAGCGACGAGCCGATCGTGCGCGCGCGGCCCTCACCCATCGGCGCGGCGTTGCAGGTGCTGGTCTACGTGAAGGATCGGCCCGATCTCTTCGCCGGCATCTGCGCGTATTTCGACAAGAACGGTCTCTCCGTGCTCGATGCCCGCGTCACGACGACGCGCCACGGCTACGCACTCGATAACTTCCTCGTCGCCCATCCGGATCACGATGGGAGTTATCGCGACATCGCCAATCTGGTCGAGCAGCAACTGGCGGCGCTGCTCGCGGACGAGCGCATTCTCCCGGAACCGTCGAAGGGCCGCGTGTCGCGGCTCGTGCGCACGTTTCCGATCACGCCGCGCGTGGACCTGCGTCCCGACGACCGCGGCCAGTACTACATCCTGTCCGTGTCGGCCAACGACCGGCAGGGCCTTCTTTATTCCATCGCGCGCGTTCTGGCGCAACACCGGATCGGCGTGCAGGCGGCACGGATCAACACGCTCGGCGAACGCGTCGAGGACGTGTTCCTGATCGACGGCAAGAGCCTGTCGAACAACCGTACCCAGATCCTGGTGGAAACCGAACTGCTGCGCGCGATCGCAGCCTGAGACTTTATGCGCGTCAAACTGACAGCCAAACATCCGCGTCCCACCTCGGCGACGCGCTCACCGGTTCGAACCGGCACGACCACCGGGCGCAAGCCTGCTCGCGCGCCGGCGCCGGAAGAGGCGCATCCGAGGCGCGCGTCCCAGCCGACGACCGACAAGCGGGGCGATGCGCCCCGCGAAGCGCGTGCGTTCAAGCCGCGTGGCGACGATTCGCGCCCTGCGTCTGGCGAGCGAGGCCCGCGCAAGTCGTTCGAAGGTCGGCCGCCGGCGCGTGGCGAGCGTCCAGCGGGCAGCGACGAACGTCGTCCGTTCAAGCCGCGCGGCGACGATTCACGTCCTGCGTTCGGCGAGCGAGGCCCGCGCAAGTCGTTCGAAGGTCGGCCGCCGGCGCGTGGCGAACGGCCAGCGGGCAGCGACGAACGTCGCCCGTTCAAGCCGCGCAGCGACGATTCACGTCCTGCGTTCGGCGAGCGCGGTCCGCGCAAGTCGTTCGAAGGTCGGCCGCCGGCGCGTGGCGAACGGCCAGCGGGCAGCGACGAACGTCGCCCGTTCAAGCCGCGCGGCGACGATTCGCGTCCTGCGTTTGGCGAGCGAGGCCCGCGCAAGTCGTTCGAAGGCCGGCCGCCGGCGCGTGGCGAGCGTCCCACGGGCAGCGACGAACGTCGCCCGTTCAAGCCGCGTGGCGACGATTCGCGTCCGGCGTTTGGCGACCGTGGCCCGCGCAAGTCGTTCGAAGGTCGGCCGCCCGCACGCGGCGAACGGCCAGCGGGCAGCGACGAACGTCGCCCTTTCAAGCCGCGCGGCGACGATTCACGTCCTGCGTTCGGCGAGCGCGGTCCGCGCAAGTCGTTCGAGGGCCGGCCGCCGGCACGCGGCGAACGGCCAGCGGGCAGCGACGAGCGTCGCCCTTTCAAGCCGCGCGGCGACGATTCGCGTCCCGCGTTTGGCGAGCGCGGTCCGCGGAGATCGACTGACGATCGCCCATTCAAATCGCGCGAGGATCGGGCGCCGGGCGCGCGTCCGCCACGTCGTGACGACGATCGGCCATTCGCGAAACGCGACGATCGAGGCGAAACGCGCACGCCGGCAATGAAGCCCGCGGCCGGCGCTTCGGCACCCGGCGCCGAATCCGCGCCGAAGCACCGCGATCACAACGACGGCCTCGTGCGTCTGTCGAAAGTGATGTCGGAACTCGGCCTCTGCTCGCGCCGCGAGGCCGACGAATGGATCGAGAAAGGCTGGGTGCTTGTCGACGGAGAAGTCATCGACACGCTCGGCACGCGCATCCGTCCGACGCAGAACGTCGAAATCCTGCCCGCGGCGCGTTCGGCGCAGTCGCAACTCGTCACGATCCTGCTGCACAAGCCGGTCGGCTACGTGTCGGGTCAGGCGGAAGACGGCTACGAGCCCGCCGTCACGCTCATCAACCCGGCCAATCACTGGGAAGAGGATCGCTCGGGCATCCGTTTCGCGCCGGGGCATCTGCGCACGCTCGCGCCAGCGGGCCGTCTCGACATCGATTCCACCGGACTTCTCGTGCTGACACAGGACGGCCGCATCGCGAAGCAACTGATCGGCGGCCACTCGGAAGTCGATAAGGAGTACCTCGTGCGCGTGCGCTTCGGCGAGCACACGGTCGATGTCGAGCAGCACTTGCCCGCAGAGAAGCTCGCGCTCCTGCGTCACGGTCTCGAACTCGACGGCGTGCCGCTCAAGACGGCGCAAGTGAGCTGGCAGAACGGCGAACAGCTTCGCTTCGTGCTGCGCGAAGGCAAGAAGCGGCAGATTCGCCGGATGTGCGAACTGGTTGGGCTGGATGTCGTCGGTCTGAAGCGCATCCGCATGGGCCACGTCACGCTCGGCGCGCTGCCGCCCGGCCAGTGGCGCTACCTCGGCCCGAACGAAACTTTCTGAGCAAGCCACACACAGTCCGCCCGCACGTCCGATAACGTGCGGGCGAGCGCGTGTTGCGTCGCAAAAATACGACGTTCCAGCGAAAAAATCGGCACGATGCAGCCCCGGTCGTGCCTTTTCATTTTCAGCCGTTTTTTGACTAAAGAAAATGAATCGTCGATCCGATACACCTGTCAGGCGGATGCGCGCCACGCGCGGCCTCGTCGCTCAGGTAGACGGAAGCAGGATCAGCAGCATTGAACGGCATTGATGGATGGAGAAATGGCCATGTCAGTTGAGATCATCGTTCGTGAGACCGGAACCGGTCTGGAGATCGTGAGCGGCCGGCGACGGCTCGAAGCCCTGCTCGCCCTGCGCGACGAAGTCGTCGTGATGAGCCCCGGCGTCGGCGAAATGGTCATCGCCCGCCTTCCCGATGGGCGCCTCCAGGCATCCGCGAATCCGGAGCACGTCGCCCTGTTCCGTCAGCCGGAAATCAGCGGCAGCTCGAAAACGTTGGCGTAAAAAAGCCGCTTCTGCCGAAGCGGCCTTCCGGTGATTTCCTCGCGGTTCGAACTGCGTAACGTCAGTCGTCGCGCGCCGGGTCGAGCCCGGGAAAGAGCACGTCCGTGAAGCCGAACTTCGAGAAATCAGTGATGCGCATCGGATAGAGCTTGCCGATCAGATGGTCGCACTCGTGCTGCACGACGCGCGCGTGAAAACCCTCGGCGAGCCGCTCGATGGCGTTGCCGTACTGGTCGAAGCCCTGGTAGCGGATCATCGAAAAGCGCTGCACCGCACCGCGCAGGCCCGGCACGGACAAGCACCCTTCCCAGCCCTCCTCCATGTCGTGCCCGTTCGGCGTGATGATCGGATTGATGAGCACGGTCTCGGGCACCGACGGCGCGTCCGGATAACGCTCGTTCTGCCCGAAGCCGAAGATCACCACCTGCAGATCGACGCCGATCTGCGGTGCGGCGAGGCCCGCGCCGTTGGCGTCGCGCATTGTGTCAAACATGTCCTGCACGAGCGCGTGCAGTTCGGGCGTGTCGAAATGCTCGACCGGCTGCGCGATACGCAAAAGCCGCGGATCGCCCATCTTCAGGATTTCGCGAATCATGGAGTGACTCCTTCCAAAAGCTTACGCATGCCGTCTTCGTCGAGAACAGGAACACCGAGTTCCTCAGCTTTCGCGAGCTTGCTGCCCGCTTCCGCACCCGCCACGACGTAGTCGGTCTTCTTTGACACAGAGCCGGCCACTTTCGCCCCGGCCGCCTCGAGCATTTCTTTCGCTTCTTCGCGCGCGAGCGTGGGCAGCGTACCCGTCAGCACGACGGTCTTGCCGGCCAGCACGCCTTGCGGCGCCTTGGGCGCAGGCGGTCCTTCCGGCCACGACACGTTCATGCGCAATTGCTCGATCACGTGCTGGTTGTGTTCTTCGCTGAAGAAGTTGTGAATCGCTTCCGCAACGATCGGGCCGACATCGTTGACTTCGAGCAGTTCTTCCACGGATGCCGCCATGATCGGATCCAGCGAGCCGAAATGCTTGGCCAGATCTTTCGCCGTCGATTCGCCCACGTGCCGGATGCCGAGCGCGTAGATGAAGCGCGCGAGCGTCGTCTTGCTCGCTTTCGCCAGCGAATCGATCAGATTCTGCGCGGATTTGTCCGCGAAGCGGTCGAGCGCGGCGAGTGTCGAGAAGCCGAGATTGAAAAGGTCGGCAGGCGTGCGCACGAGGTTCTGGTCGACCAGTTGGTCGATGATCTTCTCGCCCAGCCCGTCGATATCGAGCGCGCGGCGCTGTGCGAAGTGCCAGAGTGCCTGCTTGCGCTGTGCCGGGCAGAAGAGCCCGCCCGTGCAGCGCGCGATTGCCTCATCCGGCAGACGCTCGATTTTCGAGCCGCAGACGGGGCATTCCGTCGGCATGACGAATTCGCGCGCATCGGCGGGACGGCGGTCGAGAATCGCGCCGACGACCTCGGGAATCACGTCGCCCGCCCGGCGCACCGTGACCGTATCGCCGATGCGGATGTCCTTGCGCCGGACTTCGTCCTCATTGTGCAGCGTCGCGTTGGTGACCGTCGCGCCGCCGACGAACACCGGCGCAAGACGCGCGACCGGCGTGATGGCTCCCGTGCGGCCGACCTGCACGTCGATGGCGAGCAATTGCGTCAGCGCTTCCTGCGCCGGAAACTTGTGCGCAAGCGCGAAGCGAGGCGCACGCGACACGAAGCCGAGCTGGTCCTGCTCGTCACGTCGATCGACCTTGTAGACGACACCGTCGATGTCATACGGCAGCTTGTCGCGCTTCTCGCCGATCTTGCGGAAAAAACCGAGCAAGCCGTCCGCGCCCTCGACCACCGCGCGCTCCGCGTTCACGGGCAAGCCCATTTCCTTGTACCAGTCGAGCAGCGCCGCGTGTGTGGCAGGCATCTCGGCGCCTTCCAGCACGCCGATGCCGTAAGCGAAGAACGACAGCGAACGTTGCGCGGTCATCTTTGGGTCGAGCTGGCGCAAGCCGCCCGCCGCCGCGTTGCGCGGATTCGCGAATTCACGCTGCCCCGCGTCGCGCTGACGCGCATTCAGGCGCTCGAAGTCGCGCTTGAACATCAGCACTTCGCCGCGCACGTCGAGCCGCTTGGGCACGTTCTTGCCTTTCAGCGTAAGCGGAATCGAGCGGATAGTGCGCACGTTCGCGGTGACGTCCTCGCCAGTCGCGCCGTCGCCGCGCGTGGCTGCCTGCACGAAATGGCCGTCGTCGTATCGCAGCGAAATGGCGAGGCCGTCGAACTTCAGCTCGCACGCGTAATCGATCGGCGTATGACCCAGCGCGTCGGACACGCGCTTGTCGAACGCGACGATGTCCTCGTCCGCAAAACCGTTGTTGAGCGAAAGCATAGGCACGTCGTGGACGACCGGCATGAAGCCTTCGGCCACTTCACCGCCCACGCGCTGCGTCGGCGAATCCGGCGTGATGAGATCCGGGTGATCGGACTCGATGCCCTGAAGCTCCTTGAAGAGCGTGTCGTACTCTGCGTCGGGCAGATCCGGGTGATCCAGCACGTAATACGCGTAATTCGCGCGCTCAAGTTCCGAGCGCAGCCACGCCGCGCGCTCGGCCGGACGATCGGCGCTCGGCACGGCGGCTTCCGACCTGGCGGAAACGGCGGATTCGGCTTTTGTTTTTCGGGACATGCGGCTTCGGGAAAGTGGATAACTCAGTCAACCGACCGTTCGATTGTCTCAGAAGATCGGTAAATCGTGGCGTCGGCCGGATGGCCTAAGTGCGGGCCTCGGTGCGTCAGCACGCACGCAAAGAAAAGCGCCCCGGCCGGGGCGCGATTTCTTGCAGCGAGCGCGCATTGCGGGCCGCGCGCGTCGAACGCCTACTGGCTGAAAAGACGCCGCGTCGCGGGCGAGCCGGCCGGCATCCCCGCCTGCTCCAGCTTCGCATAAAGCGTCATCAACTGCTTTTCGATGGCGAGCAGCGCGGATTCGGGCAGCGGCCGCCGCTGATCGTCGACGACACGCGCGCCGATACGCTCCGAAAGCGACTTCGCGTAGTCGCACATCAGGCGAAACGGCAGGATGTCCTCGTCGGCGACAGGCACATCGAGCACCAGCGTGATCATCTGGCCGCCCTTGTACGTGAGGTCGTCACGCAGGAAGTTGGTGTCGCCGAACTGGAGCATGAAGACGGGATTCTGCTTCGCGTCGAGCTTCACGAAACGCGTGCCGTCGCGTGAAAGCAGGAGTCCGTCCTGCGACGCCACCGCCTGCACGTAGTTTGCGGACCACGGCGCGCCGTCGGAGAGGATGTTGATCGAGAGCTGCGCGTCGCATTGTGCGGCGAACGCGTCGAGCTCCCGTGCCATGCCGACGGTCTCCATCATGTCGGGAAACTCGGGCGCGCCGTCGATGGCATCGGCGAGGCGCTGCACGCCCGTCACGAACTCGGAGAATTCGAGCTCGTTGAGCGGGCCGCTGCGGTTCGCGAGTTGCGCGGCCGCGCGCAGTTCGTCATAGCGCACGCCGTTGCGCGGCAGTTCCCAGGCGGCCTCGCCCTCGGCCTTGCCTTCGATCGTGACGGGTTTCGTGCCCGCCCGACGCAGACGCTGCGCGAGCGGAATCACGCGATCGCCCGCGACCGGCGCGGCGAGCCGGATCGGCACGACGCAGTCGATGCGCCGATCCACCACCGCCGGCGGCGCCGACGAAATCGTCGTCGCGGCGGGCATCACGGGCTCGGTGCGTTCATCGTCACCGTCGATTTCGGTTTCCTGCGCGGCGCCATTGGCGGACGTCGCCTCGGCCTGCAGATCGACGGCCGTGTCGGCAGGCGCGACCGGCGGCGCCGGATTCACGCCGCCGAAGCTCGGTTCCACGCGCGCATCGCGCGGTTTGTCGTCGGCGCCCTCGACGTCGCCCGAGACCGGCTCCCGCCGCGACTGGCGCACGGGCTCGATGAACGGCTGTTCGTCGTCGGTTTCGTGGCGCGCAAGCGCATCGGCCGCTTCATCGGGCATCGGACGCGGCATCTTGCGACGCACCTTCGCGCTCTGCCACGCGTTGTACACGACCACGCCGCCCACCACCACGGCTCCGGCTCCAATCAAACCGAGTGTCAACTCGTCCATGCAGGCTCCATCATTCTTTAGATTACGAAGCGCCGCGCGATCTGTCGCACGCATCGCGCCGCGTTCCGGCTTGTCGCCGCCGCCTGGCCGATGCGCGCCACTCCGCGCCTTGACGCACGCTGCCGGATCACTGTCCGGCCCTTCATTCAATCGAAACTTTTGCGAACCGCGATGCTTCAGCCGTTCTGCGCAAAACCCGCCGCGGCTTCCATGTCCACCGCGACGATGCGCGACACGCCCTGCTCCTGCATCGTCACGCCGATCAGTTGCTGCGCCATTTCCATCGCGATCTTGTTGTGCGAAATGAACAGGAACTGCGTCTTGGCCGCCATCGCGCGCACGAGGTTCGCGAAGCGTTCCGTGTTCGCATCGTCGAGCGGCGCGTCCACTTCGTCGAGCAGACAGAACGGCGCGGGATTCAACTGGAACATCGCGAACACGAGCGCGGTCGCGGTGAGCGCCTTCTCGCCGCCCGAAAGCAGGTGGATCGTCGAATTCTTCTTGCCGGGCGGCTGCGCCATCACCTGCACGCCGGCGTCGAGGATCTCGTCGCCGGTCATGATGAGCTTCGCCTGCCCGCCGCCAAAGAGACGCGGGAACAGCTCGCCGAAGTGACGGTTCACCTCGTCGAACGTGCCTTGCAGCAGTGCGCGCGTTTCCTGGTCGATCTTCTGAATCGCGTCTTCCAGCGTGCCGATGGCGTCGTTCAGATCCGCCGACTGCGCATCGAGGAAGTGCTTGCGCTCGGTCGCCGCCGCGAGCTCTTCGAGCGCGGCCATGTTGACGGGGCCGAGCGCGGTGATCGCGTTGTTCAGGCGCGTGACCTCGCCTTGCAGATAAGACGGCTTCATGTCCGGCGTGAGCTTCGCGGCGAGCTCGGCTTCATCGACGCCCGCTGCCTGCAATTGTTCGACGAACTGCTCGCCGCTGATACGCGCGGCCTGCTCCTTCAACTGCAATTCGTTGATCTTGTCGCGCAGCGGCTGCAGCGAGCGTTCGGCCATGAGACGCTGCTCGTCGGCCTGACGCAGACGCGCGGTGAGATCGTCCAGTTCGACGCGCGCCGCATGCAAAGATTCCTCGCGCGCCGCGCGCACTTCGAGCGCGTCCTGCAGACCGGTCTGCGCCGTCTGCTCGTTGATGGTTTCGAGTTCGGCGCGGGCGTCTTCCAGCGTGCCCGCGATGCGCTCGCTCTGATCGTGCGCCGTGTCGATGTTGCGCCGGTATTCGTCGATCTTCGCGGACAGGCCGCGCACGGCGAAGCTTGCATCGCTCGCGGCGCGCTCGAGTTCGCGCAGTTCGTGACGCGCATTCGTCAGTTCTTCGTCGAGCGATTCGAACGCGAGCTGGTTGTCTTCGAAACGCGCCTGCAATTGCGCGATCTCGCCATCATGACGCTCGAACGCGGCTTCCGATTCGGCGCGCAGCGCGCGCTGCTCTTCGATCTGCGCGGCGATCTCTTCCAGTTCCTCGCCGATTTGCGTACTACGTTGCGTGTAGCGTTCGTGCGCCTGCGCGAGCTTCAGCACGTCGAGCTGCAATGCGTGGACGCGCTGCGTCGCGCGCTCCGCCGCCGCGCGCGCCTCGGCGAGCGTCTGCGAGCCTTGCGTGTGCGCGGCATCGGCGCGCACGGCGTTGGCTTTCGCTTCGTCGGACAGCAAGCCTTGAGCGCGCACCTGCTTCGTGAGGTTCTCGATTTCCTGAGCCCGCGCGAGCATGCCCGACTGCTCGGAATCCGACGCGTAGAGCTGCACACCCACGCGCGTCACGATGTGCCCCGCTTTCACGACGAACGCGGCGCCCTCCGGCAACTGATTGCGCGAGGCCAGCGCCTGCGCGATATCGTCGACGATGAACGTCGTCGCGAGCCATTCGTTGAGCACGGCGCGCAGACCCGGATCGTCGATGCGCACGAGCGACAGCAGCGGGCGCAAGCCCTCCGGCGTCTGAACCGGCTTGCCCGCGACGGGCGGCGAATAGAACGCGAGCTTGGCGGGCGGCGCATCGGTGGCGAACGCCTTGACCCAATCCAGATTCGATACTTCGAGCGCGGCAAGACGCTCGCGCAACACGGATTCGAGCGCCGCTTCCCAGCCGGGCTCGACGTGCAGCTTTTTCCACAGACGCGGCAGCGCGCCGAGCTCGTGCTTGTCGAGCCACGGCTGAATCTTGCCTTCGGTCTGCACGCTTTCCTGAAGCTGCTTCAACGCGGCGAGGCGCGCTTCGAGTTGGTGAATCTGCGCGCTTTCCTTCTGAACGCGCTCCTGCGCTTCGCGGCGCTCAGCGTCCAGGCGCGGCACCGTTTCCTGCGCATCGGCGAGGCGCGCTTGCGCTTCGGCAAGAATCTCTTCGTTTTCGGCGAGCTGTATGCGCAACTCTTCGAGATGCGCCTCGTCGGGCGCGTCCAGCCCGCTCGCTTCGCTCTTGAGCCGCTCCTGGCGCTGCTGCAATTGTTGAAGCTGCTGATCCGCGTTGCGCTGATGCGCCGCTTCGAGCTTGAGCGCCTGCTCCGCGCGCGCGATGCCCGCGCGCTCTTCGTTCAGTTGCGTCTGGTGATCCCGCCAGCGGGCTTCGAGCGCGGGCAGCGCGTCGTGCTTCGCGGCGGCGGTATCGGCTGCGATCGCGGCTTTTTCCTCGCCTTCGGCAAGCGCTTCGGTCGCGCTGTCGATCTCGTCGCGCGCCTTCTGCGCCTGCGCCTGCCATTGCTCGCGCTGCGCGGTGAGCGCGGCGATCTGCGCCTGCACGCGATTGCGCGACTCGACGATGAAGCGGATCTCCGCCTCGAGCCGGCTCACTTCGGCATTGGCTTCGTAAAGAGAGCCTTGCGCGCCCTGCATCGCGTCGCTTGCGCTGTAGTGCGCGACACGCAGCGTTTCCAGTTGCGCTTCGACTTCACGCAGACGCGCGGTCTGCGCCTCGAGCTCGACCTGCGCCTCGCGGATCGCGCGCTGCTGGCGTTCGGCTTCGTTGCCCGCTTCCTTCTTGCGCAAGAGCCACAGCAGACGCTGTTTCTCTTCGCCCTCGGTCTGCAGTTCCTTGTACTTCGTCGCGACGACCGCCTGCGCTTCGAGCTTCTCGAGATTGGTCGACAGCTCCCGGACGATGTCCTCGACGCGCGTCAGGTTCTCGCGCGTGTCATGCAGACGGTTCTCGGTCTCGCGACGGCGCTCCTTGTACTTCGACACTCCGGCAGCTTCTTCGAGGAACACGCGCAGCTCTTCCGGCTTCGCCTCGATGATGCGCGCGATCATGCCCTGCCCGATGATCGCGTAGGCACGCGGGCCGAGGCCCGTGCCGAGGAAGATGTCCTGAATGTCGCGGCGGCGCGCGGGCAGATTGTTGATGTAGTAGCTGGAGGTGCCGTCGCGCGTCAGCACGCGTTTCACGGCGATTTCGCCGTAGCTGCTCCACTGGCCGGCGGCGCGGCCGTCGGCGTTATCGAATATGAGTTCGACGCTCGCCCGGCTGCCGGGTTTGCGCGCCGTCGAGCCATTGAAGATCACGTCCTGCATCGATTCGCCGCGCAACTCGGAGGCGCGCGATTCGCCGAGCACCCAGCGCACGGCATCGATGATGTTGGACTTGCCACAGCCATTCGGTCCGACCACGCCGACGAGCTGGCCGGGGACCTGGAAATGCGTGGGATCGACGAAGGACTTGAAGCCAGCGAGTTTTATCGAGGTCAGACGCACGGCGATATCGCTGTTTGGAATTGATGACGGAGGATAGATGGCAGACGAGCCGCATTGCGGCGCGTCGATCGCATTCGGTCACGCCACGCGACGACGCATGCGTGTCCCGGCGAAGCGGACACCATCATACCATCGCGCGAGTCGATTTCTTTTTGCTTTCCGGCGCCTCTTCTACGATGTCGAGCGCTTCGGGCGCGGGAGGCGAGCGCGCTGCGCCCTGTCGATGCACCCACGCCGACAGCACGCACGCCACGACGATGCACGCGCCGCCCGCCCATTCGCGCGGGCCGGGCACTTCGCCTGCGAACAGCCACGCCGAGAGCGCGGTGACGACGAGCTCGAAGAGCATGATGATCGACGCGCGATTGGCGGGCACCCGCGCGAGCCCGACCTGCACGATCATGTTGTTGCCCGCGAGCACGACGCCCAGCCCGATCACGATAAACGTCACCGTGGGCAGGAGCGCGGCGGCGGGCGGCGCGGGCATCGGCTCGAACAGCGTGACGACAGACGCGATCAGCGCCGCGCCGCCGAAGATCACGGCCGTGCGCATCTCGGGCTTCATCGCGGGCAGGATGCGCGTGACCTTCACGACAAGCACGTTGCTCATCGCGAAGCCCATGCCGCCGACGAGACCCGCCCATTCCGCGAGATCGGCGGGCAACGGCACGCCGAGCTCGGGCGACCAGAGCATCGTCACGGCGCCCGCGAGCGAGAGCAGCGAGAGCGCCGCATCCGCGCGAGTCAGGCGTTCTTTCAGGATGAAGTGCGCGAAGATCGCGGTCCACGCGGGCGTCAGATAGAAGAGCAGCAGCACGCGCATCACCTGGCCGTGGATCGCGCCCCACACGAAACCGATATTGGTCACGCCCGCCGCCACGCCGAGCCCGACGAGCAGCCAGTGCCAGGAGAGCGTACTGATCGAGCGGCGTTTGGCGAGCAGCACGAAGACGCACGCGGCGGCGCTCGTCGTCGCGCTGGCGGCCGTGCCGGAGAGGCCCATCGCGGCGAGCATGCGCATCGGGTACCAGACGAGGCCCCACACCGAGGCGCCCAGCATGATCGCGAGCGTCGGCCATGCATTGCGCAGTCCGCGGGTCATGCCGGCGCCCCGCCCATCATGCCCTTTTCGAGCTTGTTCATTCGTGTCTTGTCCTTCGTGCCGCGCGCCGCTGCCCGCTTTCGAGCCAAGGGCGCGCGCTATAATCGTCCGCTTGCTTCGCGTCCGTTCGATGTCTTTCGATGCCTTCCTCGCAGGCGCTTTCCTGCCTCGCGCGCATCGCTCACTGCTTACCGGTCACGCCGTGAATCCACTTCTCAAGAAACTTCAGCCTTATCCCTTCGAAAAGCTTCGTGCGCTCTTCAAAGGCATCGAGCCTCGCGCCGGATTCGCGCCGATCAGCTTCGGCATCGGCGAGCCGAAGCATCCGACGCCGCCGCTGATCCGCGACGCGGTGATCCATGCGCTCGACGGTCTCGCCTCTTATCCGGCGACGCTCGGCAGCGAGCCGCTGCGCGCGGCGATCGCGGCATGGGTGATGCAGCGCTACGGCCTCGAATCGATCGATGCGGCGACGCAGGTCCTGCCCGTTTCCGGCTCGCGAGAAGCGCTCTTCGCGCTCGCGCAGACCGTGATCGACAGTCGTACGACGAACGCCGCCGAACCGCCCATCGTACTCTGCCCGAACCCGTTCTATCAAATCTACGAAGGCGCAGCCCTGCTCGCGGGCGCCGAGCCGTACTTCGTCAACAGCGATCCCGCGCGCAATTTCGCGTGCGACTATTCGGCGGTGCCCGAGCACATCTGGGCACGCACGCAACTACTCTACTTGTGCTCGCCGGGCAATCCGACCGGCGCGGTGCTCACGCTCGAGAACTGGCGCGAGCTCTTCGCGCTGTCGGACAAGCACGGCTTCGTGATCGCGTCGGACGAGTGCTATTCGGAAATCTATTTCGACGAGACCAATCCGCCGCTCGGCGGCCTCGAAGCGGCGCGGCTGCTCAATCGCGGTTTCGAGCGTCTCGTGATGCTCTCGAGCCTGTCGAAGCGATCGAACGTGCCCGGCATGCGCTCGGGCTTCGTCGCGGGCGATGCGTCGATCCTGAAGGACTTCCTGCTCTACCGCACCTATCACGGCGCGGCGCTGTCGACGGTGTTTCAGCGCGCGAGCGTCGTCGCGTGGCAGGATGAAACGCACGTGCGCGACAACCGCGCGAAGTATCTGAAAAAATTCCAGACAGTCACGCCGATGCTCGCCGACGTGCTCGACGTGCGCCTGCCCGACGCCGCGTTCTACCTCTGGGCGAACGTTTCGGGCACCGGGCTCACGGATACCGAGTTCGCGGCGCGCCTGTACGCCGACTATAATGTGACGGTTCTGCCGGGCTCTTTTCTCGCTCGCCTCGCGCACGGCACGAATCCCGGTGAAGGGTTCGTGCGTATCGCGCTCGTGGCCGAGACCGGGGAATGTGTCGAAGGAGCCCGCCGCATCGTCGAATTCTGCCGCTCGCTCAAGTCCTGACGCACATCGAGCGTCGCCGGTCCAATCCTCCATCCTTGATATCACTATGTCGCAACAACTTCAGAGCATCATCGATACCGCCTGGGAAAACCGCGCCGAGCTTTCGCCCAAGGCCGCGCCCGCCGAAGTCCGCGAAGCCGTCGCGCACGCAATCGAGCAACTCGATCGTGGCCAGATGCGCGTCGCCGAGAAACGTGACGGCGACTGGGTCGTGAATCAGTGGCTGAAGAAGGCCGTGCTGCTGTCGTTCCGCCTGGAAGACAACGCGCCGATGCCCGCGGGCGGCTACTCGCAGTTCTACGACAAGGTGCCTTCGAAGTTCGCGAACTACACGGCCGAAGATTTCGCGGCGGGCGGTTTCCGCGTCGTGCCGCCGGCCATCGCGCGCCGCGGCTCGTTCATCGCGAAGAACGTCGTGCTGATGCCGTCGTACACCAACATCGGCGCGTATGTCGACGAAGGCACGATGGTGGATACATGGGCCACCGTCGGCTCGTGCGCGCAGATCGGCAAGAACGTGCATCTGTCGGGCGGCGTGGGCATCGGCGGCGTGCTGGAGCCGCTGCAGGCGAACCCGGTCATCATCGAGGACAACTGCTTCATCGGCGCGCGTTCGGAAGTGGTGGAAGGCGTGATCGTCGAAGAGAATTCCGTCATTTCGATGGGCGTGTATCTCGGCCAGTCGACCAAGATCTATGACCGCGAAACCGGCGAAGTCAGCTATGGCCGCATCCCGGCGGGCTCGGTCGTCGTCGCGGGCAATCTGCCGTCGAAGGACGGCTCGCACAGCCTGTACTGCGCCGTGATCGTCAAGAAGGTCGACGCCAAGACGCGCGCGAAAGTCGGCCTCAACGAACTGCTGCGAGGCGACTGATCGTGGCGCGCGGTTCCACTCCGACCACCGTCGTCTACGGCATTCCGAATTGCGACACCGTGAAAAAAGCGCGCGTGTGGCTGGAAGAGCACGGCGTGCCGTTCGAGTTTCACGACTTCAAGAAGGCCGGCGTGTCGAATGCGCTGATTCAGGACTGGCTGAAGGACGTGCCGCTCGACCAGCTCATCAACAAGCGCGGCACGACGTGGCGCGGCTTGTCCGACGTGCACAAGGCCGAAGCCGATACGACCGGCGGCGCGATCGCGCTGATGATTCACAAGCCGTCGATCATCAAGCGGCCGGTCGTCGTCGTGAACGGGCGCGTGAAGACGCTCGGGTTTTCGGCCGAGCAGTACGAAACGCTCTTCGCCTGAGCGAACGCGATGACTGTGAACTCGACGGTCATCGCAGGATTGCTACGAGTGCCGGCCTGCGCGCCGGCATTTTTTATCGCACCGACCTAATACGACCATGTCCGCGACCCTTTCCCTCACCGAAGCGCTGATCGAACGCGCATCCGTCACGCCCGACGACCAGGCTTGTCAGGCGCTCATGATCGAGCGGCTTGCGGCGATCGGCTTCGAATGCGAAACGATCGAATCGGGCGGCGTCACCAACCTGTGGGCCGTGAGGCGCGGCACGGACGCATCGGCCAGACTGCTCGCGTTCGCCGGCCACACCGATGTCGTGCCGACGGGTCCGCTCGAACAATGGACCTCGCCACCCTTCACACCGACGCATCGCGACGGCAAGCTCTTCGGCCGCGGCGCGGCGGACATGAAGGCGTCGCTCGCGGCGTTCGTCGTGTCGAGCGAAGAGTTCGTCGCAAAACATCCGGAGCATCGCGGAACGCTCGCGTTTCTCATCACGAGCGATGAAGAAGGCCCCGCGACCGACGGCACGATCAAGGTCGTCGAAGCGTTGAAGGCGCGTGGCGTGCGGCTCGATTACTGTATCGTCGGCGAGCCGACCTCGAACGCCACGCTCGGCGACATGGTCAAGAACGGCCGGCGCGGCTCGATGACAGGCAAGCTCGTCGTCAAGGGCGTGCAGGGGCATATTGCGTATCCGCATCTCGCGAAGAATCCGGTGCATCTGCTCGCGCCGGCGCTTGCCGAACTCGTCGCCGAGCGTTGGGACGACGGCAACGAATACTTCCCGCCGACGACCTGGCAAGTGTCGAACCTGCACTCCGGCACGGGCGCGACCAACATCATTCCCGGCCACGCCGATCTGATGTTCAACTTCCGCTTCTCGACGGCGAGCACGGTCGAGAGCCTGCAAAGCCGTGTGCGCGCGATTCTCGACAGGCACGGCCTCGACTACGATCTGACATGGATCGTGAGCGGCCTGCCCTTTCTCACGCCGCGCGGCGCGCTTTCGGATGCGCTCGAAAAAGCCATCGTCGATGAAACCGGCGTGCGCACCGAACTGTCTACCTCGGGCGGAACGTCCGATGGACGCTTCATCGCGCAAATCTGCGATCAGGTCGTGGAGTTCGGCCCGCCCAACGGCACGATCCACAAGATCGACGAGCATGTCGACGTGCGCTTCATCGAGCCGCTCAAGAACGTGTACCGGCGCGTGCTCGAAGCACTGATCGCCTGAATTCAATCTCACAATAACAAGGAGCCTTCAATGGCGCTGCCCTTCACCACCGTGCGCGACCTGCTGCGCTTCGGCGTCTCGCGTTTCACCGAAGCAGGCCTGTCGTTCGGCCACGGCTCGGCCAATGCCTACGACGAAGCCGCGTATCTGATCCTGCATACGCTGCATCTGCCGCTCGACACGCTCGACCCGTTCCTCGACGCGCGCCTGCTCGACAACGAAATCGACGCCGTCATGAAAGTGATCGAGCGCCGCGCGAAGGAGCGCATTCCCGCCGCGTACATCACGCAGGAAGCGTGGATGCACGGCCGCCGCTTCTACGTCGACGAGCGCGTGATCGTGCCGCGTTCGTTCATCGGCGAGTTGCTGCAGGACGGCTTGCAGCCGTATGTCGCCGATCCGGATCAGGTCACGCGCGTGCTCGAGCTGTGCACCGGCTCCGGCTGTCTCGCGATCCTCGCCGCGCAAGCCTTCGAAAACGCCGATGTCGATGCCGTCGACATCTCGGCCGATGCGCTCGCGGTCGCGCGCCGCAACGTCGACGAATACGGGCTCGACGCGCGCGTGAGCCTCTACGAAGGTGACCTGTACGCGCCGCTGCCGCCGGCGCGTTACGAGGTGATCATCACCAATCCGCCCTACGTCAACGCGCAGGCGATGCAGGCGCTGCCGGAAGAGTACCGGCACGAGCCCGAGCTCGCGCTCGCGGGCGGCGCGGATGGCATGGACGTCGTGCGGCGCATCGTGCGCGACGCGCGCAAGTGGCTGACCGAAGACGGCGTGCTCGTCGTCGAAATCGGCAACGAGCGGCCGAACGTGGAAGCCGCGCTCGGCGGTCTCGATCTCGTCTGGCTCTCGACAAGCGCCGGCGACGACAACGTGTTCCTGATCCAGGCCGCCGATCTTCCGGCGTGAGCCTTCCGCTCAGGCGAACGTTGCGACGCACGCGCGGCAACGTTCGCTAACACTTCGCGGGAAAGGGTTGGGTAATATGGCAACTCGCCAATAGCGAGGCCCTTCGCTCCTCCCCGCGTCTATGCAAGCATCCGACTGGCTACACCTCGGCACGCTCGTGATGGCCGCGCATGTGCTCGGCGTGATCGCCGCCATCCATGCCGTCATCAACACTCGCACGTCACAAGGCGCGGTGGCGTGGGCGGTGTCGCTCGTCGCGATGCCCTACTTCACGCTGATTCCCTATCTCTTCCTCGGCCGCAGCAAGTTTGCGGGCTATATCGACGAGCGTCGGCTGGAGATCGAGATCCTGCGCAGCCGCTCGAAGCCCGCCGAATGGGACTCCGGCGCACGCAGCGATGCGCCCGAAGCCGCTGCGCTCGTCGATGCCACCGGCGTGCGCGGCGAAATCGCGCCGGGACCGGCGTCCTATCTCGGCAATCCGACGATCCGCACCTTGCAGCGACTTTCCGGCATGCCGTTTTTGCGCGGCAACTCGGCGCGCGTGCTCATCAATGGCGACGCCACGTTCACGGCTATCCTCGAAGCCATAGCCGCAGCGGAACACTATGTGGTCGTGCAGTTTTTCATCGTGCGCGCCGACGCGCTCGGCGAATTGCTCAAGGACGCGCTCATCAAGAAAGCCGAGGCCGGCGTGCGCGTGTATTTCCTGTACGACAGCATCGGCAGCTTCGACCTGCCGCATCGCTACGTGAGCGCGCTGCGCGCGGGCGGCGTCGAGGCGCATCCGTTCGCGGCCACCCGCAAGTTCGTGCACCGTTTCCAGATCAACTTCCGCAATCATCGGAAGATCGTCGTGGTGGACGGCAAGCGCGCGTTCGTCGGCGGGCACAACGTCGGCGTCGAATATCTCGGCGGCAATCCGCGGCTCTCGCCGTGGCGCGACACGCACGTGGAAGTGCGCGGGCCGGCGGTCGCGAGCATCCAGTTCGTGTTCACCGAAGACTGGTACTGGGCGACGCAGCGTCTGCCCGAACTCGGCCCCGCGCCGCATTCGGACGAGAACATGCACTGCATGGTGCTGTCGAGCGGTCCCGCCGACAAACAGGAGACCTGCTCGCTCTTTTTCGTCGAGGCGATCAACGCGGCGCGCGAGCGCATCTGGATCACATCGCCCTATCTGATTCCCGACGAAGCCGTATTTTCGGCGCTCAGGCTTGCGGTGATGCGCGGCGTGGACGTGCGCATCCTGATTCCGAGCCGTCGCGACCATCGCGTGGTCTTCGCGGCGTCCCGGCTGTATGCGTACGACCTCGTTCAGGCGGGCGTGCGCATCTTCCGCTACAGGCCGGGCTTTCTGCATCAGAAGGTCGTGCTCGTCGACGACATCGCCGCGTCGATCGGCAGCGCGAATCTCGACAACCGGTCGTTTCGCCTTAACTTCGAAATCACGGTGCTGACGGTCGATCGCGCGTTCGCGAGCCAGGTCGAATCGATGCTGCTCGCCGACTTCGCGGATTCCTTCGAGATCGACAGCAACGACTACCGCGGCAAGACGTTCTGGCTCCGCATGGCGATGCACGTCGCGCGCCTTTTCTCGCCGATCCTCTGAACGCGCGCGCCGCTCAGAGCAGTTTCTCGATGTCGTCCGTGATCGACTCGGGCTTCGTCTGCGGCGCAAAACGCTTGACGACGCTCCCTTTCCGGTCGACCAGGAACTTCGTGAAGTTCCATTTGATGGCCTCGATGCCGAGCAGGCCGGGTTCCTTGTCCTTCAGATACTTGTAGAGCGGATGCGCGTTCGCGCCGTTCACCTCGATCTTGGCGAACATCGGAAACGTCACGCCGTAGTTTTTCTCGCAGAACGCGCCGATCTGCCCCGCGTCGCCCGGTTCCTGCTTGCCGAACTGGTTGCACGGAAAACCCAGCACCTCGAAACCGCGCCCCGCGAATTGCTGATAGATCTCCTGCAAACCCTTGTACTGCGGTGTGAAACCGCATTCGCTCGCCGTATTCACGATGAGCAGCACCTTGTCGCGGTAGATGTCGAGACCGACGGTCGCGCCGTCGAGTGTTTCGGCCGAAAAGCCGTAGATGCCTTCGTTGGCTGCGCTCATGGCGTGCTCCGCGAAATGAAGTCGGTGAATGATAGGCGATGCTAACCCGGCGCGCGTTCGCCTGCCATCGGCCGAACGGCCGACCCCTGCCTCGCAACCGGTCCAGTCTAAAATAGCGCTTTCCCTCAAAGCCGCGCCCTTTTCGCCGCCAATCCGACGTGATCCGCTTCAATCAGTTCAGCCTGTCCCGCGGCACCAAGCCGCTCTTCGAAGACACGAGCTTCACGCTCAATCCGGGCGAGAAAGCCGGTCTCGTCGGCGCGAACGGCGCGGGCAAGTCCACGCTCTTTTCCGTGCTGCGCGGCGAGTTGCACGCGGACGGCGGCGATTTCTCGATGCCGCCGTCGTGGCGCATCGCGCATGTCGCGCAGGAAACGCCCGCAGTGGACCGCAGCGCGCTCGACTATACGCTCGATGGCGACACGCATCTGCGCGAGATCGAAGCGCGCATCGCGGCGGCCTCCGCCGCGCACGAAGGCGCAGCCGAAGCGGAAGCCCACGCCGCCTTCGCGGACGCCGACGGCTACACCGCGCCCGCGCGCGCCGAAACGCTGCTGCTCGGCCTCGGCTTCACGCTCGAGCAGACGCGCGAGCCGGTAACGACCTTCTCAGGCGGCTGGCGCATGCGCCTGAATCTCGCTCAGGCGCTGATGTGCCCGTCCGACCTGCTGCTTCTCGATGAGCCGACCAACCACCTCGACCTCGACGCCATCGTCTGGCTGGAAGACTGGCTCGGCCGCTATCCGGGCACGCTCGTCGTCATTTCACACGACCGCGAGTTTCTCGATTCGGTCTGCAATGTCACGCTGCATCTCGAGAATCGTCAGGTGAAGCGTTACGGCGGCAATTACAGCCAGTTCGAAGTGCTGCGCGCGCAGCAGATCGCGCTGCAGCAGAGCGCGTATGAAAAGCAGCAGAAGACCGTCGCGCATCTGCAGAGCTTCATCGACCGCTTCAAGGCCAAGGCGACCAAGGCGAAACAGGCGCAAAGCCGGGTGAAGGCGCTGGAGAAGATGGAGCTGATCGCGCCCGCGCATGCGAGTTCGCCCTTCACGTTCGAATTCCGCGAGCCCGATGCCGCGCCCAATCCGATGATGGTCATGGAGAGCGTGCGCTGCGGCTATCGCAACGATGCAGGCGACGAGATTCCGATCGTCGAGGGCGTGACGATGTCGATCCAGAACGGACAGCGCATCGGGTTGCTCGGCGCGAACGGCCAGGGCAAGTCGACGCTCATCAAAACGCTCGCGCAGACGCTCGAACCGCTCTCTGGCGGCGTCCGGCAGGGCAAGGGCCTGAAAATCGGCTATTTCGCGCAGCATCAGCTCGAAACACTGCGCCCCGACGATTCGGCGCTTGCCCATCTCGCGCGCCTCGCGCCCGACACGCGCGAGCAGGAACTGCGCGATTTCCTCGGCAGCTTCAACTTCTCCGGCGACATGGCGACAGCGAAAATCGCGCCCTTCTCGGGCGGCGAGAAGGCGCGGCTCGCGCTGGCGCTCATCATCTGGCAGAAGCCGAATCTGCTGTTGCTCGACGAGCCGACCAATCACCTGGACCTCGAAACGCGCCACGCTTTGACGATGGCGCTCGCGCAATTCGAAGGCACGCTCATTCTCGTGTCGCACGACCGGCATCTGCTGCGCGCGACGACCGATACCTTCATGCTCGTCGCGAAACATCGCCTGAGCCCGTTCGACGGCGATCTCGATGACTACCGCGACTGGCTCCTGCAACACGCCGCCGAGACGCGCGCGGCGGCAAAGGAAGCCGGCGGCGCGGCATCGGGCGACGCGCAGGACAGCGGGCTCAATCGCAAGGAACAGCGTCGGCAGGAAGCTCAGGAGAGGCAGAAGCTCGCGCATCTGAAGAAGCCGCTGCAGTCGCGCATCGCGAAAATCGAGAAGGAGATGGAGAAGCTCAACGCGGAGAAGACGCAGCTCGATGCGTTCGTCGCCGACCCGGTGAGCTACGAAGCCGCCATGAAGGCGAAGCTCACCGAGACGATCCGCCGTCAGGGCGAAGTCAATGCGCGCCTCGAAACGCTCGAAATGGAGTGGCTGGAAGCGCACGAGGAACTGGAGCAAATCGGCTCATAACCGGAGATCGACGACTTGACGCCTTCTCTCACCGGCCTGCGCGTGCTGGATCTGACGCGGCTGCTTCCCGGTCCCGTCGCCACCTTGCGTCTCGCCGAACTCGGCGCGGACGTGCTCAAAATCGAGCCGCCTGGTGAAGGCGACTACGCGCGCACGATGCTGCAAACCGAAGCCGACCGGCAAAGCGGTACGCCGAGCGCGTTCTATCGCATCGTCAATCGTGGCAAGCGGCAGCTCACGCTCGATCTCAAGACGGACGAAGGCCGCGCGAAGCTCATCGAACTCGCGCGGGACGCGGATGTGCTGGTCGAGAGCTTCCGCCCTTCGGTGATGGCGCGCCTCGGCGTCGGCTATGACGTATTGCGCGAGGCGAATCCGAAGATCGTCTATTGCGCGATCACGGGTTTCGGCAGCGACGGTCCGTTCGCGCACAAGGCCGGTCACGATTTGAACTACATCGCCTATGCGGGCGTGCTCGATCAGCTCGCGACGCGCGACGGCACGCCCGTCGCACCGGGTTTTCAGCTGGCGGATCTGCTCGGCGGGGCACTCTCGGCCGTCATGGAAATACTCGCGGCGGCGTGGCATGTCGCCCGCGGCGGCGAAGGGCGCTGTCTGAACGTCTCGATGACGCACGCGACGCACGCCCACAACGTGATGGCGCACATCGCGCTCGCCAGCGCCAATGAATCGGGGACGCACGCCGGCGCGGGCCTTCTGAACGGCGGCGTGCCCTGTTACGACGTATATCGCACGCGCGATGACCGCTTCGTCGCGGTCGGCGCACTGGAACTGAAGTTCTGGCAGACGTTGTGCGAGGCGCTCGGCCGCCCCGACTGGGCGACGCGGCACTGGAGCCTCGGCCAGGCGATCGGCGGCGCGGATGCGGCGGAATTGTCGGCGGAGCTTGCCGCGCGCTTTCGCGAACGCACGCGCGACGAATGGATGACTCTGCTGGAGCCGCTCGATTGCTGCGTCGCGCCTGTACTCACACCCGCCGAAGCGGCGGCGCATCCGCTCTTTCGCGGCGACGCAACCTGAAAAGCGGAAAGCCTACCGCCGAGGCAAGACCTGGCGCGGCTGGTGTTCGTCGTCGATGAGCACGTGCTTGCGGCCCGTCACATGCTGGCGAATGGTCGCGACGACTTCGTCCTCGGTGATGTCGGCCGCGACGACGCGTCGCGAGATCTGCCCTTGCTCGTCGATCCATTCGACGATTCGGCAACCGCTTCCCCAAGGCTGCTGAAGCGGCGCGGAAACGCGGCATCCGCGCAGATGGAACGCGGGCTTCGGCCGGGTTGATTTGGCGTGTTTCAATGCGTGGTCCTCTCGATCCTTCCGGTCACTGCGCTTCTTGCGCCGCCTTTTAGCGAAGTTGGCCGCGAACTTACCCTAATGAGGTAGCCCTGCAAGGATAGAAAAACCGCGCATCGCTTGGGTTACATTGAGCAACCGGATTCTTACGCCGCGTTACGAAGGGTCCGATCAACCGGTTATTCGAGGTCGCGAACCCGGTCGATCGCTTCCTCGATACGGTCCACCGCGACCACCTTCAGACCGTCGATCGCCTGTTTCGGCGCGTTCGCCTTCGGAATCAGCGCCATCGAGAAACCGAGCTTCGCGGCTTCCTTCAGACGGTCCTGACCGCGCGGCGAGGGCCGGATCTCGCCCGCCAGGCCTACTTCTCCGAATGTGATGAGGCCCTTGGGCAGCGGCTTGTTGCGCATCGACGAGTGAATGGCGAGCAGCACGGCCAGATCGGCGGCGGGCTCGGTGATCTTCACGCCGCCGACCGCATTCAGGAACACGTCCTGATCGAAGCACGCGATGCCCGCGTGCCTGTGCAACACCGCCAGCAAGAGCGCCAGCCGGTTCTGCTCGAGACCGACCGCGAGCCGGCGCGGATTGGGCACGTGCGCCGTATCGACGAGCGCCTGCACCTCGACCAGCAGCGGCCGCGAGCCTTCCTGCGTCACGAGCACGCACGAACCCGGGACACTCTGCTCGTGCTGCGACAGGAACAGCGCCGACGGATTCGCGACGCCGCGCAAGCCTTTTTCCGTCATCGCGAAGACGCCGAGCTCGTTGACCGCGCCGAATCGATTCTTGAACGCGCGCACGAGCCTGAACGACGAATGCGTATCGCCCTCGAAATACAGCACCGTATCGACGATGTGCTCGAGCACGCGCGGCCCCGCGAGACTGCCCTCCTTCGTCACGTGACCGACCATGATGATCGACGTGCCCGTCTGCTTGGCAATGCGCGTCAGTTGCGCCGCGCACTCGCGCACCTGTGCGACCGAGCCGGGTGCGGACGTCAGCGCCTCCGAGTAGATGGTCTGGATGGAGTCGATCACCGCGACTTCCGGGCGGTGCTCGTCGATCGTCGCCTGAATTTTTTCGAGCTGGATTTCCGCCAGCAGCGCAAGATCGCCCGCCGCGCTCGCGTCGCCGATCAGCCCGAGCCGCTGCGCGCGCAACGCAATCTGCGCGCCGGACTCCTCGCCGCTCACATAGAGCGCGGGCCGCTCGCGCGCGATCTCGGCGAGCGATTGCAACAGAAGCGTCGATTTGCCGATGCCCGGATCGCCGCCGATCAGAACCACGCCGCCCGGCACCAGCCCGCCGCCGAGAACACGGTCGAATTCACCGACTCCAGTCGTGAAGCGCGGCACGTCCGACGCCTCGATTTCGGCGAGCTTTCGCACCGGCGAACTCTTCGCGAGCGCCTGAAAGCGATGCGCGGATGCCGCCTGTTCCACCGATTCCACCAGCGTGTTCCACGCCCCGCACGCGGCGCACTGGCCGGTCCATTTCGGCGCCTGTCCGCCGCATTCGCTACACGTATAGAGCGTTTTTGCTTTTGCTGCTTTCGCCACACAGAGCCTTGCTTCGAATTGCGTTAATGATGCTGAAAGAGTTACTCCGCGCGCACCGGCACGCGCTGCGCGATCGCGCACATGAGTTCATAGCCGACGGTGCCCGCCGCACTGGCAACGTCGTCGATCGGCAGATTCGCGCCCCACAGCTCGACGCGCGAGCCGATGCCCGCGCTCGGGCACGGAGTGAGGTCGACCGTCAGCATGTCCATCGACACGCGGCCGACGAGCTTCGTCCTCACGCCATCGACGATCACGGGCGTGCCTTCCGGCGCCACGCGCGGATACCCGTCCGCGTAGCCGCACGCGACCACGCCGACGCGCATCGGCGCGTTCGCCGTATAGGTCGAGCCATAACCGATGCTGCTTCCCGCGTCGACGGTCTGCACGGCGATCAGCTCGGACTGGAACGTCATCGCGGGTTTGAGCCCGGTGCCGGCGATGTCGGCGGTGACGCCCGAAGGCGACGCGCCGTAGAGCATGATGCCCGGCCGCACCCAGTCCACATGCGCGTCCGGATGCCACAGCACGGCCGCCGAATTGGCGAGGCTGCGTGCGCCCGCAATGCCTTCCGCGCCGCGCTCGAATGCCTCCAGTTGATGCGCAATGCCGCGCGGGCCGTCGGCATCGGAAAAATGAGTCATGAGCGTGATCTGGCCGACGCCCTGCACGGCGCGCGCCCGCTCCCACGCGGCGCGAAATTTCTCCGGCGTGTAACCGAGGCGGTTCATGCCGCTGTTCATCTTCAACTGGATGTTGATGGGCTTCGAGAGGCGCGCCATTTCCAGCATGCGCAACTGCTCGTCGCAGTGAACGGCCGTGGTCAGGCTGTAGCGGTCGATTACGTCGATGTCCGTGGGCCGGAAAAAGCCCTCGAGCAAAAGAATCGGCCCCGCCCAGCCCAGTTCACGCAACTTCGCGGCTTCTTCGAGGTCGAGAAGGCCAAAGCCGTCCGTCGCGCGCAACCCGGGGAACGCCCGGGCGAGTCCGTGGCCATACGCATTGGCCTTGACGACGGCCCAGATCTTGGATTTCGGCGCGTACTTGCGTGCAATGGCGAGGTTGTTGGCGAGTGCGGCGGTGTGAATCGTTGCAGAAAGGGGGCGAGGCATGAGCGTTTGGTGGAATTGCAGTGAGTGCGGTCAAAAAGGTGAGCATACGACAGCGGGACGCGCCGCGCTGCTCCGACCGGGACGCCTTGCGAATCAGTATGTTATGAGGAATCTCAGGCACGAACGTGTCATTTCTCGCCCGATCGAGATTACTGCTAGTCAGAATGCGCCTATTTTCGTGTTATAAAGCCGTGCGCACAACCCATTTCGAAAGGCATAAGCCCGAGTGCATGACAGGCGCTCGGGGCGGATCACCCGCAGTGAGGAAAGCTTCGGATCAGATGAAAAAAGGTTTTTACACCATCATGGCCGCGCAGTTTTTCTCTTCGCTGGCCGATAACGCACTACTGATCGCTGCCATCGCACTGCTGAAAGACCTTCACGCCCCGAACTGGATGACGCCGCTGCTCAAGCTGTTCTTCGTCCTGTCGTACGTGATTCTCGCGGCTTTCGTCGGCGCTTTCGCGGATTCCAGGCCCAAGGGCCGCGTGATGTTCGTGACCAATTCGATCAAGGTCGTCGGCTGTCTGACGATGCTCCTCGGCGCGCATCCGCTGCTCGCGTACGGCATCGTCGGATTCGGCGCCGCCGCGTATTCGCCGGCAAAATACGGCATTCTCACCGAACTGCTCCCAGCCGACCGCCTCGTCGCCGCGAACGGCTGGATCGAAGGCACGACCGTCGGCTCGATCATTCTCGGCACCGTGATGGGCGGCGCGCTCATCAGCCCGCACATCGCAAGTCATCTGCTGTCACTGAATATTCCGCGCATCCACACGCCCGCCGAAGCCGCAATGCTCGTCATCGTGCTGATGTACGTGGTCGCCGCGATGTTCAACCTGCGCATCCCCGACACCGGCGCGCGCTATCCGAAGCAGGAGACGCGGCCGCTCAAGCTCATCACCGATTTCGCCGACTGTTTTCTGGTGCTGTGGCGCGACAAGCTCGGCCAGATCTCGCTCGCCGTCACCACGCTCTTCTGGGGCGCGGGCGCGACGCTGCAGTTCATCGTGCTGAAATGGGCCGAAGTGTCGCTCGGCATGACGCTGTCCCAGGCAGCGATCCTGCAGGCCGTGATCGCCGTCGGCGTCGCGGCGGGCGCGGTGCTCGCGGCCGCGCGTGTGCCGCTCAAGCGCTCGCTCAGCGTGCTGCCGGTCGGCATCGTCATGGGCCTCGCCGTGATGCTGATGGCGTTCTACACACGCCACCTCTTTCCCGCGCACTGGGGCATCTACTTCGGCAAGATGCACTTCCCCGGCTATCTGCTAGTCGCGTATGTGTTCCTGATGATCGTGGGCGGCCTGTCGGGCTTCTTCGTCGTACCGATGAACGCGCTGCTCCAGCATCGCGGCCACGTGCTGCTTTCCGCCGGGCATTCCATCGCCGTGCAGAACTTCAACGAGAATCTATCGGTGCTCGTCATGCTGTGCCTTTACGCGGTGCTCGTGTGGCTCGACATGCCGATCCAGTTCGTCATCGTGCTGTTCGGCTCGTTCGTCTGCCTGATGATGTACTTCGTGATGCGGCGGCATCAGGCCAATCAGCGCGCGTTCGATTCGGTCGCGCTGATCGGTGAAGCGCGGCACTGACGCGTCGCGCGCCTTCGTCTTCGTCTTCGTCTTCGTCTTCGTCTTCGACAGACTCTCATCATGCTCGCCGCCGATCTCTTCTCGTTCGTCAACCGCGTGCGCGAACGCGCGCCGCTCGTGCACTGCCTGACGAATCTCGTCGTCACCAATTTCACCGCGAACGTGCTGCTCGCGATCGGCGCCGCGCCGGCGATGGTCGTCGCGCGCGAGGAAGTCGGCGAGTTCGCGCCGCTCGCCAACGCGCTGTCGGTCAATCTCGGCACGCTCGACGTGCCGCAGAGCCGCGCGATCCGCGCCGCCGTCGATGCCGCCAACGGCGCGGGCAAGCCGTGGGTGCTCGACCCGGTCGCGGTCGGCCCGCTTTCGTTTCGCACCGAGTTCGCGCTCGATCTGCTCGATTCGAAGCCCGCGGTGATTCGCGGCAATGCGTCGGAGATCATCAGCCTGTCGGGGGGCGCCGCGAGCGGACGCGGTGTCGACAGCACCGCCGCCACCGATGCCGCGCTCGATGCCGCGCAAGTCCTGGCACTGAAGACGCAGGCCGTCGTTGCGGTGACGGGCGAGACCGATTACGTGACCGATGGCCGTCGCGTGATCGCGCTGTCGAACGGCTCCCCGTTGATGACGCGCGTGACGGGCGTCGGCTGCGCCCTCTCCGCGACGGTTGCGGCGTTCGTCGGCACGGCGTCGGATCGCGACGAGTTCTGGGCCGCGACGCTCGCCGCGATCGCGTATTCGACTATCGCGGGCGAACTCGCCGCGCGCGACGCCGCCCTGCCCGGCAGCTTTGCCGTCGCGTATCTGGACCGGCTCGGCTCGCTCGACGCCGCAGCGTTCGACAAGACGTTCGTGCAGCGCGACATCGTGTCGGGCTGATCATGCGCGCTTCGTTCGACCTCTCGCTCTATCTCGTGCTCGATCCCGTGCAGTGCGGCGGCCACGATGCCGCGATCGCCGTTGCGCGCGCCGCGCTCGAGGGCGGCGCGACCATCGTGCAACTTCGCGCGCCCGAATGGCACAAGCGCGCATGGCTCGAGCTCGCGCGCGCGTTGCTGCCGCTCACGCGCGCGCACGGCGTGCCGTTCGTCATCAACGATCATGTCGATGTCGCGCTGGCCGTCGGCGCCGATGGGGTGCATCTCGGGCAACGCGATCTTCCCGCCGATGCCGCGCGGCGGTTGCTCGGGCCAGATGCGCTGATCGGATTGTCGGTGTCGAATCTCGATGAAACCGCGGACGCGGAAAAGCTCGCGGGCGTCATCGACTATCTCGGCGCGGGCCCGGTGTACGCAACGCCGACGAAAACCGACGCCTCCATGCCCTGCGGCATCGACGGCCTCGCTGATATCTGCGCGGCCGCGCGCCTGCCGACCGTGGCGATCGGCGGCATCCAGGCGCATAACGCCGCCGACGTGATGCGCGCAAAACCCGCCGGTCTCGCCGTGGTCTCCGCAATCTGCAAGGCCGCCGACCCGCGCAAAGCAGCCGCGGCATTGCGCGCGACCATCGTGCGCGCCCGAACCTGATCCCGATATGTCCGCAACGAACCCTATTCCCAACGTGCTCACGATCGCCGGCTCCGACTCGGGCGGCGGCGCGGGCATCCAGGCCGATCTGAAGGCCTTCTCCGCGCTCGGTGCGTACGGCGCGAGCGTCGTCACGGCGCTCACCGCGCAGAACACGCGCGGCGTCACGGCGGTTCATGCGCCGGAACCGGCCTTCATCACCGCGCAGCTCGACGCCGTGTTCGACGACATCCGCATCGATGCCGTGAAGATCGGCATGCTGGCGAACGCGGGCATCGTGCGCGCGGTCGCCGATGCGCTGAAGCGTCATCGGCCGACGCATGTGGTGCTCGACACCGTCATGATCTCGAAGAGCAATCACGCGCTGCTCGCGCCGGACGCGGTCGCGGCGCTGCGCGACGAACTGCTGCCGCTCGCGACGCTCGTCACGCCGAATCTGCCCGAAGCGGCGGCGCTGCTCGGCACCGAAAGCGCCGCCGATGAAGACGCAATGGTCCGTCAGGGCGAAGCTTTGCGCAGGCTCGGCGCGCAGGCCGTGCTGATGAAAGGCGGCCATCTCGCATCATCCGATAGCCCCGACTGGCTCATCGAGGCGAGCGGGTCGCTGCGGCTCGGCGGCGCGCGCGTGCCGCTCAAGAATACGCACGGCACGGGCTGCACGCTGTCGTCGGCGATCGCGGCGCTGATCCCGCAAACCGATGATCTCGCGAGCGCGACGGCCGAAGCGAAGCGCTATCTGACCGGCGCGATCGAGGCGAGCGTGCGGCTTGACGTCGGTCATGGCGTCGGGCCGGTGCATCACTTCTATCGCTGGTGGTGATCGGCGCGGTTGGTCACGGCGCCGACTCGGCGAATGCGCGCGCACGCTCAGGCCAGTCGTCCGGCACGATGAAACCGCGCGATTCCTCGACCCATTTCCCGGCGGCGTCACGCGCATAAGCGGCGATCATCGTCGGCGCGACGGTCGTTTCAAGACGCGTGCGGATCGCATCCGATTCCGCGATCAGTGTCGCGGCGGCAGCCGCGTCGAGCCGCCGCGACGCGAGCCACGCCATGCGCGGCTGCACGACCCACGCGCGTTCATCGTCGGATACGTTCGCCCGCGCCTCGCGCCATTCCGACGCCGTCAGCCACCATCCGCGCAAATGACTTGCGCCGATCTCGGGCGCGGGCTCGATGTGCTCGTCTTCGCGGCCGTGATAGAAGAGCCGCCCCTTGATGAATAACTGCGCGCGCCACGGCCCTCCGAAGCCGAGCGCGGCGAACTCCGCGCGCGAGGTCAGGGCGAGCTGATGCGTGACGAGCCGCGCGTACTTCAGGTCGAAGCGATCCTGGAGATTCGGTCCGACGTAGTCGGCCAGGCGCACCGGGCACGCTGCATCGGCATCGCCGATATGCAGGTAGAACTTCACCGCCAGTTCCCAGTGCAGCCGCGCGCCGTGCGTCGATTCGAGCAGAAAATCGCATTCGCCGATGGTGCGCCGCTGTCGCCGCAACGGCACGTTCGCCGCGACGAGGCGCGCAGCGGGCCCGTGCGAGAGGAAGAAGCGGATGAGGCTCTCGGCATAGATGCCGAGGCGCGTGAACTTGGGATCGTGCGCGTGATCGTGGAGCGATTGTGGCGCGGCATCGAGCGTCCCGAGCCAGGCGAGCGTCGCGTCACGCTCTTGCGCCGAGGCGAACGGATGCGCCAGCGTAGCTTCACCCTCGCGCAGCAGATCAGGAGCGAAAAGCAGCCAGGCGAGATCGCGGACCGTGACGTCGTCGAAACAATCGACGAGTCGCGTGAGCTCACTCGCCTGCGTGGTCATCAGATGCCGCCCTTCTCCGCTCCCTGCTCCACGCCGAGCGCGGCGAGCGCCTCGCGATACGTGTTGCGCGCGAGACAGAGATCGGCCCACGCCTTTGCCTTGTCCTGGAGGCTGCGCAACAGATACGCCGGGTGATACGTGACGATGACCGGCACGCCGCGATATTCGTGCACGCGACCGCGCATCGACGCGATGCTCGCCTCGTTCTTCAGGAGACTTTGCGCGGCGAAGCGCCCCATCGCGACGATGACCTTCGGCTTCACGAGCTCGACTTGCCGTTGCAGATAAGGCTCGCAGCGCGCGACTTCATCGAGCTCGGGATTGCGGTTGCCCGGCGGGCGGCACTTGATCACGTTGGCGATATAGACGTTCGACTGACGCGACAACGTGAGCGCGCGCAGCATGTTATCCAGCAGCTTGCCTGCCTGGCCGACGAACGGCTCGCCCTGCTTGTCCTCGTTCTCGCCCGGCGCCTCGCCGATCAGCATCCAGTCCGCTTCGCGATCGCCGACACCGAAAACCGTGTTCGTGCGGCGCTCGCACAAGCGGCAGCGCTCGCAGTTCGCGACACGCTCGGCGAGCGCATCCCAGTCGAGCGTATGGACGTCGCTCGGCGCTTCGACGACGGCGGCTTCGGCGTGGGCGGGCGCGTCGTCGGTCCAGGGAAGATCGTCGTAGGCATCGACGGGCGGCACGTCGGATTCCGGCTGCAGGGCGGAAGGCGGGGCGGCAGGCTGCGGCGCTTGCCGCATCCCGACGGGCGCGGGCGCTTCCGAAACCAGCGCGGCGGACTCGGCGGGCGGAGGTTCGTCCTCGACCGGCGCCACGGACGCGACACCTCGCCGGACCCAGACCGGTCCGATTCCCAGTTCTTCAATCAGCGAATCATCGAGCGCCATGCGCACTCTCCTTCGTGAACGACAGACGCATGACGATTGCGTCCTCGCGCGAGCGATGCCGCGCGGGGTAATAGTTCTTGCGACGACCGATGGCCGCGAAGCCGAAGCGCTCGTAAAGCTGGATCGCGCGCGGATTGGACGGCCGCACTTCGAGCAGCACGCCTTCGAGCTTCTCCGTGCGGGTGATGCGCACCGCTTCGCGAAGCAGCGTGAGGCCCGCGCCCGCGCGCTGCGCCGACGGCGCGACGCACAGGTTGAGCAGATGCATCTCGTCGACGACGGGCATCAGCACGCAATAGCCGATCAACGTGCCGGTCACATGACGCAGGCACACGCCGTAATAGCCGTTGCGCAGCGAATCCTGGAAATTGCCGCGGCTCCAGGGAAACTCGTAGGCGAGCTTTTCGACCGCGGCGACTTCGTCGAGGTCGGCTTCGGTCATCGGCGTGAGATACCGATCCGCGAGCAACACCCCGCTCACCGAAGCGCCTCCTCGCGAGCGCGAATGCGCTCCGCCGTGGTCTGTGCGACCTTGTCCCGCACGTATTCCGGCGCGGCGTGCTCGGGCGCGACCGTACGACCCGCCCGAAATTCGCGCAAGCCGATGAGCGCGACCGGCAACGCGTGCGGCAACGCTTCACCATCGACACGGGCGGCGGCGGCCACCGCCGGCAGGCGCTCGCCGAACGCGGCCGCTGCATTGCCGGCGAGTGCGAACGGCACGCCGGGCAGCGGCAGCGCGCCGGGCGCATCGAGCGCGGCGGCGTGCAGCGTGCGCCATTCGCCGGCGACTGCATCGAATTCGAAGTCGGCCCAGTACACCTCGTCCATGCGGGCATCGAGCGCCGCGATCACGCGCGGTGGGATCGACGGATCGTTCAGCCGCGCGGCTTCCGCGCATGCGAGCAGCGTGCTCACCGGGACGACCGGCACGTTCAGGCCGAACGCCAGCCCTTGCGCGACGCCCGTCGCGGTGCGCAGACCGGTGAACGAGCCGGGCCCTGCGCCGAATGCGATCGCGGCGCAATCGGCGAGCGCGAGACCGGCATCGTCGAAAAGCTCGCGCACGGCCGGCAACAGGCGCGTGCTCGAGACGGCGCCTGTCGCCTCGTGGCGCAGCCAGACGCGCGTGTCGCCGTTGACGTACTGAGGCGCGGCGGCGGATTGAACGGAGGCAGAAGCGGTATCGGCGTGCAGGAGCGCGACGGAGCAAAACTCTGTCGACGTGTCGAGGGCGAGCAAAACGGTGCGTGTCATAGCCGGTATTGTAATGCGGGACATGCGCAGCATCGGCGGGATCGCCAGAGGCGCCGCGATCCGAATCGCGTCTGGAAGACGTCCTCGGTTGGAGGAAAGCCTCGACCTGTCTTGCGCGCCCCGCTTGCTAAGATCGTCCGGACCTATCCCGATAAGAACGGAGAACGCATGACCGACATCGACCAACAATTCAGTCAGGCCCAGGCCGACGTGGCCCAACTGCCCGAACGACCCGAAAATCTGACGCTGTTGCGTCTTTACGCGCTGTTCAAGCAGGCGAGCATCGGCGATGTGCAAGGTGAGAAGCCGGGTTTCACGGACATCGCCGGGAAATACAAATATGAGGCGTGGGCCGCGCTCGAAGGCACGCCCGCCGACGAAGCGAAAACGCGCTATGTGGAACTCGTCGCGTCGCTCAAGCGCGGCGAAGCGGCCTGACGCGACTGCGAATCCCACCTGCGCCGTCGATGCCCGACGATGGCGCGGTCATGCGCCAATATGTGGCGCAGTGCAGCAAAGTCGGATATACTAGCGGTTAGCGCTCGACTGCGGGTTGCCTGCTTTTCGGCAAAGCCTCGCGCAGCAAGGCGCTTCGTAGCGTTTCGCCCCAATCCAGTTTAGAAACTGTCCCCTCCCTGCTAGGCCGTTGCGCGGTCGTATTGCGCGCAGTATGTTTCGCGGCCCGTCATGCATCAGGCTGACGTCAGCGCCCGTCGTTCTCAGTTGAACGATCGAGCCTGCCGTATCCGATACAGCTTCTAACAAAACATGCTCGCCGCACGTTCGCGCGAGTAGCCCCCGTTTTTCGATTTGCTCGCTGTTTCTTCGCTCGCTGAATCCAACGACTTGGGTATGCCGATTGGCGCCGACGCCTTATTCCTCGTTTCAAGGATCGACATGACTTCGAGCTTCACCGCTAGCCCGTTGGACAATCTCGCAGCAAACATTGGCATCACCCCCACGGCCGATACTCCGGTCATCGACGCACCCGTCGAAAAACCCGCCGGCCCCACTTTCGAATCGCTCGGCCTGTGCGCCGACATCGTGTCCGCACTAACCGCCGCAGGCTATCAGAACCCGACGCCCGTGCAGCAGCGCGCGATTCCCGCCGCGCTCGCCGGTCGCGACCTGCTCGTCTCGAGCCCGACCGGTTCGGGCAAGACGGCGGCGTTCATGCTGCCGGCCATCGAAAAATTCTCGCAACTGCAAAAGCAGGAAGCGCAGCAACCGCGCGAGCCGCGGGACCCGAACGCCCGCAGCCGCCGTCCGCAGCCGGTGGCGCGCCCGCGCCTGCTCGTGCTCACGCCGACACGCGAACTCGCGATGCAGGTTTCCACCGCCGCGACCACGTACGGCAAGCACCTGCGCCGTCTGCGCACCGTCAGCATTCTCGGCGGTGTTGCCTATGGCCAGCAGTTGATGCTGCTTGCAAAGAATCCCGAGATTCTCGTCGCGACGCCGGGACGCCTGATCGATCACCTGGAACGCGGCCGCATCGATCTGTCGAGCCTCAACATGCTCGTGCTCGACGAAGCCGACCGCATGCTCGACATGGGCTTCATCGAAGATATCGAGCGCATCGTCGATGCTACGCCGGCCTCGCGCCAGACGCTGCTCTTCTCCGCGACCATCGACAACAAGATCACGTCGCTGACCGGGCGTCTGCTGAAGGATCCCGAGCGCATCGAGATCGTGCAGAAGCTCGAAGCGAACGGCAATATCGCGCAAGCCGTGCATTACGTCGATGACCGCGATCACAAGGATCGTCTGCTCGATCATCTGTTGCGCGACTCCGGGCTCGATCAGGCGATCGTGTTCACGGCGACGAAGAGCGACGCCGATCTCATCGCCACTCGTCTCGCCGACGCGGGCTTCGAGTCCGCCGCGCTGCACGGCGACCTGCCGCAAGGCGCGCGCAATCGCACGATTCGCGCACTGCGCGAGCGCCGTGTGCGCGTGCTGGTCGCAACCGACGTCGCCGCGCGCGGCATCGACATTCCGGGCATCACGCACGTCTTCAACTACGACCTGCCGAAGTTCGCGGAAGACTATGTGCACCGAATCGGCCGTACCGGTCGTGCCGGCCGTAGCGGCACGGCGGTGAGCCTCGTGCATTACGCCGAGATGGGTGCGCTCAAGCGCATCGAGCGTTTCGTACGCACGCCGCTGCCGGTGAATGTCGTTGCGGGCTTCGAGCCGCGCAAGGCGCCGCCGAAAGGCGGTTTCGGTGGCGGTCGTGGCCGACCGGCCGGCAACGGCGGCGGTCGCCGTTTCGGCGGTAGCGGCGGTGGCAGCAGCAGCGGCCGCGGCTACGGCGCGAGCAACGCCAGCGGCTACGGCAACAAGTCGAACGCAGGTTCGCGCGACGGCGGCGGCTATCGCAGCGGCAACAGCGATGGCGGCTATCGCGGCGGCAATCGTGGCGAAGGCGGCTTCGGCTCGCGCGACGGCTACAGCGCACGCCGCAACGACGGCCCGCGCGCACCGCGCCGCGGCAGCTAAGCGGCTTTAAGGAGGCGGATCAGAACGCCGCTTTCCGAGTCGAAAAAAGAACCGATGCCCAGCGCATCGGTTTTTTTTCGCCCTTGGCCATATTTCACGATGTGCAATGGTCTTTTGCGTCGCAAAAGATGTGCTGCGCGGCACAAATCTGCTCGTTGCAAGATAGAAAAAGACATTCCGCAATACGATATGTAAGCCGTATCTCATTGAATATTAAGATTAAAAATTATCTGAAAATCTCCTCCCAGGGGGTGTTTCGCAGAGTCTCATTTGCCTAGACTCTTATATAAGAGTTGAGCAAACGCGGGCTGCCAGATCAGGCGCATCGGAGCTCAAGTCGTTCAGGAACACCGGTTCAAGATTCGTCGTTCAGTCCAATCTCAAGGAGAAACGCTATGACCTCACGCCAACAACAAGCTCAGCAACTCCAGCAGCAATGGGAAAGCGATCCGCGCTGGAAAGGCATCAAGCGCGGCTACTCGGCGGATGACGTCGTGCGTCTGCGCGGCTCGGTGCAGCCGGAGCACACGCTCGCACGCCGTGGCGCCGAGCGGCTGTGGGCGTCGATTCACGAGGAGCCGTTCGTCAACGCGCTCGGCGCATTGACCGGCAACCAGGCGATGCAGCAGGTCAAGGCCGGCCTCAAGGCGATCTATCTGTCGGGCTGGCAGGTGGCCGGCGACGCCAACGTCGCGGGCGAAATGTATCCGGACCAGTCGCTGTATCCGGCGAATTCGGTGCCGCTCGTCGTGAAGCGGATCAACAACACGCTCACGCGCGCCGATCAGATCCAATGGTCGGAAGGCAAGAATCCGGGCGATGAAGGCTATATCGACTACTTCGCGCCCATCGTGGCCGATGCTGAAGCGGGCTTCGGCGGCGTGCTCAACGCGTTCGAGCTGATGAAGGCGATGATCGAGGCCGGCGCCGCGGGCGTGCACTTCGAGGATCAACTGGCGTCGGTCAAGAAGTGCGGCCATATGGGCGGGAAGGTCCTTGTTCCGACGCGCGAGAACGTCGCGAAGCTGTCGGCGGCGCGGCTGGCTGCGGACGTGTGCGGCGTGCCGACGCTGCTCATCGCGCGCACTGATGCCGAAGCCGCCGATCTCGTCACGTCCGACATCGACGAGAACGACAAGCCGTTCCTGACCGGCGAGCGCACCGTGGAAGGCTTCTTCCGCACGAAGCCGGGCCTCGACCAGGCAGTCTCGCGCGGCCTCGCCTACGCGCCTTACGCGGATCTCGTGTGGTGCGAAACCGGCAAGCCGGATCTCGAATACGCGAAGAAGTTCGCCGAGGCGATCCACAAGCAGTTCCCGGACAAGATGCTGTCGTACAACTGCTCGCCGTCGTTCAACTGGAAGAAAAATCTGGACGACGCGACCATTGCCAAGTTCCAGCGCGAGCTCGGCGCGATGGGCTACAAGTTCCAGTTCATCACGCTCGCGGGCTTCCATGCGCTGAACTACTCGATGTTCAACCTCGCGCACGGTTACGCCCGTTCGCAGATGAGCGCGTTCGTCGAGTTGCAGCAGGCCGAATTCGCCGCCGCCGACAAGGGCTTCACGGCGGTGAAGCATCAGCGCGAAGTGGGCACGGGCTACTTCGACGCCGTGACGCAGACGGTCGAGAAGGAGTCGTCGACGACCGCGCTGCACGGCTCGACCGAAGACGAGCAGTTCTTCGACAAGAAGGTTGCGTAATACCGCGTCAGGCAGGGTGAATCAGGGAGAGCGTTGAAAAGAAGCAGCGGCCGTGGCGCACGCAGTATCGCGCGACGGCCGCCGCTCAAACGAAAGCGCACCGGGTGCGCTTCCGTTTGAGGCATCAGCGGTACACGATGACCGGAATCTTCGTATGCGTCAGCACGCGCTGCGTTTCGCTGCCGATAAGCAAGCTTCCCAGTCCACGGCGTCCGTGCGATGCCATCAGAATCACGTCGCAGCCATTTTGCTCCGCCGCCTCGATGATGCCGATATACGGCGCGGCATCGATGCTCGTCACGCTCGTGCAGGGCACGCCGGCGCTCTCGGCGGCACGCTCGACGGCGCGCAGATGCTCGCGCGCTTCGTTCTCGGCGCGGGCATGGAAGTCGTCAGGCGGCTCGACGGCGACATCGGCGAAAGGCGAATACGGATATTGAGGCAGGCACGCGTAAGCGGTGATGCGCGCGCCAACGGATTGCGCGAGATCGATCGCGCCGTCGATGGCCTTCTGCGATAGCTCGGAGCCGTCGGTCGGCACGAGGATGTGTTTGAACATGGCGTCCTCCGCGTCACGTGTAAGTGCGTGGTTCTATTGTAGTAACCGGGACGGACGCGGAGAAAGTTTCGATGCATGTGCGCGGCGACGTGCCGCTTTGAGCGGTCAGTCACACTGCCGCATAGGAATCCGAAGTTTCTCGCAATCCGCAGATTCACCGCCAATACCCCGTCGCGTTATACGTATGCTTGAGCAAATCGAGAAACAACCGCACGCGCAACGGCAAATGCCTTCTCTGCGGAAACACCGCATGAATGCCGACCGGCGGCGCGGCGAACGCATCGAGCACGCTCACGAGACGCCCCGCGCCGATGTCCTCCCCTACTTCCCACCACGAGCGCCACGCGAGTCCGCGGCCTTCGAGACACCATTCATGCAGCACCGCGCCGTCCGAGCACTCCATCGTGCCGGACACCTTGATCGTTACGACCTTGCCGTCCTGCTCGAACACCCAGCCACGTTGCTGATTCGCCGATGCACCGAGCGCAAGGCAATTGTGATGGGCAAGCGCGGCAAGATCGGCGGGCTCGCCGCGCTTCGCGAGATAGTCCGGCGACGCGACACACACGCGCCGGTTCTCCCCGAGTTTCAGAGACACGAGCGACGAATCCGGCAGTTCGCCCAGGCGCACCGCGCAATCGAAGCCTTCGTTGACGAGATCGACCATGCGGTCGGTCAGATCGAGGCTGACGGACACATCCGGATGCAGCGTCGTGAACTTCGGCACGAGCGACGCCACGTGACGCCGTCCGAAGCCCGCCGGCGCGGACACGCGCAAATGCCCGCTCGCCTTCACGCCGCCCGCGGACACGCTCGCCTCCGCGTTCTGCATGTCATTGATGATGCGCTGGCAGTCCTCGAGAAAGGCGGAGCCTTCAAAGGTGAGCGTGATTTTTCGCGTCGTACGCACGAGCAGTTTCACACCGAGCCGCTCCTCGAGCGCGTCGAGCCTGCGTCCGATGACAGCCGGCGCGATGCCCTCTGCCTGCGCCGCCGCCGACAGGCTGCCCTTCGCCGCGACCGAGGCAAAGGTTTCTATCTGCTTGAATCGATCCATGCGTGTTCGTCGTCAATGTGTGGACGCACGGTCAGATTAGATAAGTAAAAGTAAAAGATCAAGTGATGCTGCGGTGCTTTTTCCATCACTTCGATCACGAATAGAATGACTTCGACCTCTAAACCGGAGCGCATGGCTATGTCGGCCATAACGACACCCGCATCGTCCTTCGAATCCTCCCGGCTTCCCCGAGCAGTCATCTTCGACGCCTACGGCACGCTCTTCGACGTCCATTCCGTCGTCGCGGCCGCCGAGCAGCTTTTTCCCGGCCACGGCGAGGCGCTTTCGAAGCTCTGGCGTCGCAAGCAGATCGAATACACGCAACTGCGCACGCTCGCCGATCCGTCCGGAGCGCACTACGAGCCGTTCTGGACGATCACGGTCGATGCGCTGCGCCACGCGGCCGCGCGCCTGAAGCTCGCCGACGCGCTGACGAGCGCCGCCGAGAAGCGGCTGATGGACGAATACGCGTGCCTCTCCGCGTTTCCCGACACCGTGCCCGCGCTCAGATCGTTGCGCGACGGCCTCGCCATGCCCCTCGCGATTCTCTCGAACGGCAATCCGCCGATGCTCGACGTCGCCGTGAAAAGCGCCGGCATGAGCGGGCTTTTCGATCACGTGTTGTCCGCCGATTCCGCGCGCGCCTACAAGCCCGCCGCCGCTGCGTACGCGCTCGGGACGCGCGCCTTCGGCGCCGCCGCGCGCGACATCGTGTTCGTGTCGAGCAACGGCTGGAACGTGGCCGGCGCGACATGGTTCGGCTACACGACGTTCTGGATCAACCGCGCCGCGCTGCCGTTCGAGGAACTCGGTGTCGCGCCGCACGGCAGCGGCCGCGGCATGGCCGAACTCATCGCTTTCATCGAAGGCGGCGCGGCGCGCGCGGCAAGCGCGTCGCGCGGCCGCAAGACAGGCAGCGCGCGCAGGCCGCCCGGCATCGATCCGCCGGCTGCCCTCTGATCGCTTCAAGCACAACCACTCGCAAAACCGTCTGACCGACCAAGGAGAAAACCATGACGCATCCATCGAACCCGCTTTCGCTTCCGAAAGGCATGGCAATCTCAGCCGACATCAAGCCCGGCTACGAGACCATCCTGACGCCCGAGGCGCTCGCGTTCGTCGCCGCGCTGCATCGTCAGTTCGAGCCGCGCCGTCAGCAATTGCTCGCAGCGCGCGTCGAGCGCACCAGGCGTCTCGATGCGGGCGAGCGCCCCGGCTTCCTCGAAGAAACGAAATCGATCCGCGAAGGGGACTGGAAAGTCGCGCCGCTGCCGAAGGACCTGCAACGCCGGCGCGTCGAAATCACCGGCCCGGTGGAGCGCAAGATGATCATCAACGCGCTCAACTCCGGCGCGGATTCGTACATGACGGACTTCGAGGATTCGAACGCGCCGAGCTGGGACAACCAGATCGTCGGCCAGATCAACCTGAAGGAAGCGGTGCGCCGCACGATCTCGCTGGAGCAGAACGGCAAGTCGTACAAGCTCAATGACACGATCGCGACCCTGATCGTGCGCCCGCGCGGCTGGCATCTGGATGAAAAGCACGTGACCGTCGATGGTGAGCGCGTCTCGGGCGGCATCTTCGATTTCGCGCTCTTTCTCTTTCACAACGCGAAGGAACTGATCGCGCGCGGCAGCGGCCCCTACTTCTATCTGCCGAAGATGGAAAGCCATCTCGAAGCGCGCCTGTGGAACGACATCTTCATCGCGGCGCAGGAAGGCGTCGGCATTGCGCGCGGCACGATTCGCGCGACGGTACTCGTCGAAACCATTCTCGCCGCCTTCGAGATGGACGAGATCCTGTACGAACTGCGCGAGCATAGCGCCGGACTGAATGCGGGCCGCTGGGATTACATCTTCTCGGCGATCAAGAAGTTCAAACACGACACGGACTTCTGCCTTGCCGACCGCGCGAAGATCACGATGACCTCGCCTTTCATGCGCGCCTACGCGCTCGAGCTGCTGAAGACCTGCCACAAGCGCAATGCGCCGGCGATCGGCGGCATGTCCGCGCTGATTCCGATCAAGAACGATCCGGCCGCGAATGACAAGGCGATGGGCGGCGTGCGCTCCGACAAGGCGCGCGACGCGACCGACGGCTACGACGGCGGGTGGGTCGCGCATCCGGGACTAGTGCCGGTGGCGATGGAAGAGTTCGTGAAGGTGCTCGGCGACAAGCCGAATCAGATCGAGAAGCAGCGCACCGACGTGCAGGTCACGGCGCGCGATCTGCTCGACTTCCGTCCGGAAGAGCCGATCACCGAAGCGGGCCTGCGCAACAACGTGAACGTCGGCATCCACTATCTCGGTTCGTGGCTCGCGGGAAATGGCTGCGTGCCGATCCACAACCTGATGGAAGACGCCGCGACCGCGGAAATTTCGCGCTCGCAAGTGTGGCAATGGATCCGCTCGCCGAAGGGCAAGCTCGACGACGGCCGCAAGGTCACGGCTGCGATGGTGCGCGAGATCACCATCGACGAACTGGAGAAGGTGAAGCAGGCCGTCGGCGCGTCGGGCGCCGACACGAAGCCGTACGAGCGCGCCGCGAAGATCTTCGAGGACATGTCGACGTCGGCGCAGTTCACCGAGTTTCTGACGCTGCCGCTGTACGAGGAAATCTGAGCGTCACGAGCGTTCCGGCACATGGCGAAAAAACGGCCTCAGGGCCGTTTTTTCGTTTGGCGCGCCTCATGGATCGAGCATGGCGTGTGCTACATTGCGCATCGTCTTTTCAATGATTCAACCGTGGAGCGCACTCACCGTGCGAACGACAGCATGAGCAATATCCAGCTCGATATCGAATGGACCGAAGCGGCATCGCGCAAGATCGAAAAACTGATGCCGCGCAACGTGAACAAGGACTCGTATCTGGCGCTGCCGCCGGTCGAATGTCTGCCGATGGAAGGTGACGTGCTCTTCCTCGGGCCGAGCGGCAAGCAACAACCGTTCATCGTCGCGGAGCGCCAGTATCACCACGACGGCGACGCCGACTGGACCATCATCCTGATCCTCGACGTTCCGCACGAAACGCACTGAAGACGGTCTCGACCGTCAGAGGATCTTGCTCGCGACGCGGACCTCGCCGTGCTCGTACAGATCCGGCGCTTTGGCGCGAAACGCCTGAATATGCGCCGATTCGCCGTGCTTTTGGAGCGCGGCTTCGCTCTCCCAGCGCTCGACGAAGATAAAGCGCCGCGGCTCCTTGATGTCGCGGTGCAAGTCGTATTGCAGCGCACCCGGTTCTTTCCGCGTCGGCTCGACGTTGGCTTCGAGCACCTGCCTCAGTTCCTCTTCCTTGCCCGGCTTGGCGACGAAAATAGCAACGACGGCAACTTCCGACATGAATGTTCTCCTTATTCAATGAAGCGATGAAAGCACGAGCATAACCGCGCTCCGCCGAGATCGCTGAAAACATCCGATGAGCGCACGCAAAGAAAAAGCCCGCGTTCCAAGCGAAACGCGGGCAAAAACCGTCGCCCTACGAGGATAGGCGACGGGGCCATCGGGGTTCGCGCGTAGCGAACCAATCGTCTGTTTGTCCAGTGCGACGCCCTGATGACGCGCTTTCGAAGCGCTTCGGGCGGGTGAATGACGCTATTGATGCAATGTACTGTCCGCCCGTTCATTTCTATAAGCTTTTGCGCACATTTCCCGATAGAAAGAATTGTCTGCGCAATTCTCGGGCGACGCTCGCATTTCTGTGCATGCTGAAAAAATCGTTTGCGCGTGCGGCGGGCATAAAAAAACCGCCTCGCGGACGAGGCGGTTTCCCTGCGATCAGGCTGACGGTACGTTCAGCTGATCTGGTCGGCGAGCAACGCCATGATCTGGCGCGCCTGCGGGGACGAATCGACATTCCCCTTGTCGTCGACGATCGCCACGCGCGTCTGCTGCTCCGTGACTGCGCGCACGTTGACCTGATATTGCTTGGCCTTCATTTCCTTGCGGCCGTGGAACACCTGACTCCAGAAGCCCTGCTCCGCGGATGACTTGTCCGTGGGATCGACATAACGCACGTAGTAGACGCCCTTGCTGCGGTCGCGGTCGTCCACCGTGAAGTTCGCGCGATCGAGCGCGATGCCCACGCGCAGCCACGCGCGGTCATACGCTTCCGGCAACGTCAGTTGCGAGGTCGTGGCCTCGGGCACGACTTCGTTGCGAATCGGCGAGTTGCCCGTGTTCGCGACATTCTGTGCCGCAACCGACGCGGCCTTCGAATCACCGCCCTTCGCGGCTTGCGCGCCTGCGGCGCCTGCTGCGCCTGCCGCAACCGGCGTGTCGAGCGGCGTCGCGCCGCCCGAAGCGGTCCGTTGATCCGCCATCGCGAGCGAGGACATCAGACGCTTGAGATATTCGTTTTCCAGCGCCGGATCGTTCGGACGCGCCTGCCACTGGCTGGAATCGTTGTTCACGCCCGTCAGCGCCTCGCGCATGCCCTTCTGGCTGATGAACACATAAGTGCCGCCGCTCGGTGCCGTTTCGAGGCGCGTGCGGTACTTGTTGCGCTCAGCGGTCACATACGAATTGCCGGTTGCCTTGGCGAGCGTGTCACGGATCAGGCCGTCCGAAATCTGCGGATGGGTTTCGTTCCAGTCCGTTTCCATCACACCCTTGTCGCGCTGATCGACGACGAGCAGGAAGCCCTGCTCCTGCCAGAAACGGCGGATTTGCGGCCATACCTGATCGGGCGTCTTGCCATCGACGACGAGCCAGCGCTCGGTGCCGTCGCGTTGAATGTGCATGCCGGAGACCGGCGGGACCACCGTGGGCGCGTTCGGTGCGACTTTCTGGACTTGTTGAAGCTCGGAGAGCGATGCCTGCCCGCCCTGCGGCGGCAGCGAGCGCTGGTCGACCGCTTCGTCGAGCAGATTCGGCGGAACGGCGAGAGACACCTGTTTGGAACGCTGATCGCTCTTGTAGTTGAATGCGTTGGGATTGGTGCTGCCGCATCCCGCCACGATTCCGGCCACCGCGAAAAGCGCAGCCATGCGCTTGGTCACACGAAAATCTGTCATTTGGAGAAATCCTTCCGCTACGCCACGGGCGTTCTTCCGTGGATCAACCCAGCATTTTACCGGTCCGACGGTGTGCCGTGAAAAAAAGAGGTCCGGTCGGCCTCCGGCGAGCGCGTGCAGCGCGCGCATCTTGCCTATTGCTCGGTGTCGCAGAATGCGGATTGAAAGCAGCCAAATAGCGCGTGCGCATTTTGTATTTAAGACGCTCCGGCATCGCATTGACAATTTATGACAATCACGAAAATCAGGAATTCGGTCTTTCGCTGTGTGCAACCTGCTGATTTATAGGCGAATTTATCGCTAGTACGACGGGAATCGATCGCTCTGCCACGTGCCTTCCTCCGTATCGTTTTGCCGGGCTCTACATCTAAAATCCCATCTCAAAAACAAGAAGAGTCCTAAATAACGGAGAAAGTACATGAGAGAGATCAGAATTCCTCACTACGCGATCGCTGGCCTGGCGATTCTCACGATCGGCGCGACGGCGCCCGCTCACGCGGAACTCGGCGCGACCGGGCGCGCCGCCGGTGCCTCGCAAGGCGATGTCGTGCATCAGGCACAGGGCGGACTCGTGCAATATCGCGAAACGACCGACCAGCAAGGCATCGTCGTGCGTGAATATGTCGATACGAGCGGTGCGGTGTACGGCGTCTCCTGGCACGGCCCGGCGATGCCGGACATCGGCGCGCTGCTTGGCGCGTACTTCGAGACCTTCAGGCAAGGCGCGAATGCGGTGATCGGCGACGCCGGTCTGCATGCGACGCGCGTCGCGCAGGGCGATCTCGTCGTCGAAAATCGCGTGCGGCTTCGCGAATTCAGCGGACGCGCATGGCTCGCGAGCGGCCTGCCGGCGGGCGTGACATCGAGCGACATCCAGTGAGAGGCCGACGATGAACACACGCGCCCTCCACTCGATGCCCCTCTTCGCGCTCTGCGCCCTGCTTAACGCGTGCGGCGGAGGCGGAGGCTCGAACGACAGTTCCGCCGCGCCGCCCCCGCAAGCGAGCGCGCCCGCGACCGCAACCGCGAGCGCGGCGGCCGCGGCAAGCGCCGCCACGCCCGCGAGCGCCCCATCGCCTGCGTCCACGGACACGAACCTGCCGCAATCGACGACACCCAACGTCCAGACGATCCGCGTCACCAGCACGCCCACCAACACGCGCAACATGCTGCAAACGAGCGTCACGATCTGCGTGCCCGGCACGAACACCTGTCAGACCATCGACAACATTCAGGTCGATACCGGCTCGCATGGCCTGCGCGTGCTTGCATCCGCGCTCAGCCCGTCGATTGCCTTGCCGCTGATCGCGGGCAGCAATCAAAGCGCGATCGTTGCGGAATGCGCGGTGTTCGGTTCGGGTTACACGTGGGGCGCGGTGCGCACGGCCGACGTGCGGCTCGCCGGCCAGGTCGCGCGCTCGACCTCCGTCCAGGTGATCGCCGACAGCGCCGCGCCCACGACCGCGCAGGACTGCACCCAGTCCGGTCTGCCGATGCTCTCCGCGTCGTCCTTGCGCGCGAACGGCATTCTCGGCGTCGGGCCCTTCAGCGCCGATTGCGGCGCGGGATGTGCGGTCACCGCGATGCCGCGCTGGTACTACAGCTGCATCGCGGGCAACTGCGTCTCGAGCACGCTGGCGGTCGCCCAGCAGGTGACGAATCCGGTCGCGAACTTCGCCACCGACAACAATGGCGTGCTGATCGAGCTTCCCGACGTGCCGGACAACGGCGCGATGACCGTGACCGGCACGATGACTTTCGGCATCGGCTCGCAGTCGAACAATCTGCTCGGCTCGGCGACCGTGCTCAACGTCACGACGGATTTCGGCGGCAGCCAGTATGGGTCGAGTTTCATCGACAGCGGATCGAACGGCGTCTTCTTCCCTTCGACGACGCTTGCGAAATGCGGCGTGTGGTATTGCCCGTCCACACCGCAGACGATCGCGGCGACCATTCGCTCGTCGAGCGGCGCACAAAGCGCGGTGAGCTTTACCGTCGCGCAATCGACGGCATTGTTCGGCACAGGCAACTTCGCCTTCGACAACCTCGCCGGCGCGGCGAGCGGCTACTTCGACTGGGGCTTGCCGTTCTTCTACGGGCGCCGCGTGTTCACGGCGCTCGCCGGACGCGCGACGCCCGCCGGACCGGGACCGTACTACGCGTTCTGAGTCCAGAAACAAAAAAACCGTCTCCGGTTTCCCGGAGACGGTTCCTCTCGAAGCCGTATTACGCGATTACGCCTTGCTTTCCTCGTCGAAGATCTTCTGCGCAAGGTGGAATGCCGAATTCGCCGCCGGCACGCCGCAGTAGACCGCCGTCTGTAGCAGCACTTCCTTGATTTCGTCCTGCGTCACGCCATTGTTCTTCGCGGCGCGCAAGTGCAGCGCGAGTTCCTCGCTGCGGTTGAGCGCAACCATCATCGCGATCGTGATGAGGCTGCGCGTGTGGCGCGGCAGGCCATCGCGCGTCCAGATCTCGCCCCACGCATAGCGCGTGATGAAGTTCTGGAACTCCGTCGTCAACTCCGTGCGATTCGCAAGCGAGCGGTCCACGTGCGCATCGGACAGCACCGCGCGACGCACCTTCATCCCCGCTTCGTAACGTTCGTCGTCGGTCATTTCTTTTCTCCGAGGAAGTCGAGGACGGCGCGCGTGTAGTCGTCGCGCTTTTCGATGTTCGACAGATGCGCCGCGTCCAGTTCGAGGTAGCGCGATCCGTCGATGTAACCCGCGAGCTCGCGGCCCTGCTCGGCCGTCGTCGACAGATCGTGCGTGCCTGCGATCACGAGCACCGGCAGCCTGATCGTTTTGGCTTCGTCGCGCAGATCGGCGTCGCGGATCGCCTCGCAGTTCGACGCGTAGCCATCGCCCGAGGTGTGGCGAAACACGTCGCGGATATTTGCGAGCTCGAGTTGCTCACGCTCGATGAACGGCGCGGTGAACCAGCGCGCGATCACGGCGTCGGTGAGCGCGGGCATGCCGCCCGGCTCGCGCGCCTTCGCGGCGCGCGGCGTCCATACGGCGTCGGAGCCGATCAGCGCGGCGGTATTCGACAGCACGACGCGCGAGAAACGTTCCGGATGACGCGCGGCCAAACCGATGCCGGTCAGCCCGCCCATCGACAGGCCGCAGTAGTTCGCGCGCTCGATTTTCAGATGATCCATGAGGCCGATCACGTCGCCGATCAACTGATCGATCGTGTACGGTCCCGGCGGCACATCGGAATGGCCGTGGCCGCGCGTGTCGTACCGCACCACGCGGTAGTGCTTCGCGAAGGCCTCGATGTTCGGCGTCCACATCGAGACATCGGCGCCTAGCGAATTCGACAGCACGAGCCACGGCGCGCTGTCGCCCGCCGTGGCATCGATGCGATAGTGAATCCGCGTTCCGTTCACTTCGGCAAGAGGCATGTTTTTACCGCTCCTGTTGTTTCGAGTTAGCGCTCGCGATGGCGGCAGCGACGAACGCCTGCGCCTCACCGACGTAGTTCACCGGATCGAGCAATTGCTTCAATTGATCTTGCGAGAGATGGCGCGTGACGGTTTCGTTCGCGGCGAGTTCGTCGAAGAGCGACGTGCCCTTCGCGACCGACGCCTTCGATGCGCCTTCGACGAGCTTGTGCGCATCGAGCCTGCCGATGGCGTCGCCGAGCGCGAGCATCACCGCTTCGCCGAGCACGAGACCGTTCGTCACATCGAGGTTGTGCGCGAGACGTTCGACGTTGACTTCCATCGCCGCAACGATGCCTACGATGTTCGAAAGCGCCCCGGCCGTCAGGCGTGCGAGATCGGGCAGCGCCTCCCACTCGGCCTGCCAGCCACCCAATGCGCGCTCGTGCTCCTGAACCATGCCGGCGAAGATCGTCGCGACGAGGTTCGGCGCGCGTGTCGCGGCGGTGAGCACCGCGGCGCAGCCGACGGGATTGCGCTTGTGCGGCATCGTCGACGAACCGCCCTTGCCTGCCGCGGCGGGTTCCGCGACTTCGCCGACTTCGGTCTGCATCATGAGCGAAATGTCGCGCGCGATCTTTCCCAGCGTGCCCGTCAACATGCCGAAGAAGGACGCCGCTTCCGCGATGCGGTCGCGCTGCGTATGCCAAGGCAGCGCGGGAAGCGTCAGTCTCAGATCTTGCGCGAGCGATGCCGCAACCGGCAGCGCCTTGTCACGCAGACTCGCGAGCGTTCCCGCCGCGCCGCCGAATTGCAGCACCAGCGTGCGCGCTTTCAACTCCGCAAGACGCTGGCGATGACGCGTCACCGCATCGAGCCACTGCGCGAACTTCAGGCCGAGCGTGATCGGCAGCGCTTGCTGAAGCCACGTGCGGCCGATCATCGGCGTTGCGCGATGCCGGTCGGCCTGCTGCGCGAGCGCATCGGACAACGAACGCAGGTCGGCATCGAAGAGATCGAGCGCCGCGCGCAATTGCAGCACGACGCCCGTATCGATGATGTCCTGACTCGTCGCGCCCCAGTGCACATACTTCGCGGCTTCGGCATCGCTCGCCTTCACGACGGCCGTCAATTGCTTGACGAGCGGAATCGCGAGGTTGCCGCCTGCTTGCGCGCCGGTCATCAGTGCGTCGGCGTCGATGTTGTCCGCGTTGCATGCGGCGACGATCGCCTCGACCGCGCCCGGCGGAATCACGCGATGCAGCGCCGACGCACGCGCGAGCGCGGCTTCGACGTCGAGCATCGCCTGCACGGTCGCGCGCGGCGACCAGATCTCGTTCGCGGCGGCGTTGCCGCACACGAGATCGGTGAGACGTCCCGTGGATGCGAACATTGCGTCAGACGCGCTCGATGATCATCGCGATGCCCTGGCCCACGCCGATGCACATCGTGCACAGCGCAAAGCGGCCGCCGGTGCGATGAAGCTGGTAGCTCGCGGTCGTGACGAGCCGCGCGCCCGACGCTCCTAGCGGATGGCCCAGCGCGATCGCGCCGCCGTTCGGGTTGACGCGGGGATCGTCGTCGGCGACGCCGAGCATGCGCAGCGTCGCCAGTCCTTGCGACGCGAAGGCTTCGTTCAGCTCGATCACATCCATCTGGTCGATGGTCATGCCAAGACGCGCGAGCAGCTTCTGCGACGCCGGACCCGGGCCGATGCCCATCACGCGCGGCGGCACGCCCGCGGTCGCGAGGCCGAGAATGCGCGCGCGCGGCGTGAGACCGTGGCGCTTAGCACTTTCCTCGTCGGCGATCAGCATCGCGACCGCGCCGTCGTTCACGCCCGACGCGTTGCCGGCCGTCACGCTTCCGTCCGGACGCACGACGCCCTTGAGCTTGGCGAGCGCTTCGAGGCTCGTTTCACGCGGATGCTCATCGCGGTCGACGACGAGCGCATCGCCCTTTTTCTGCGGAATCGTCACCGCGACGATTTCCTGTGCGAGCGTCCCGTCCTTCTGCGCGCGCGCCGCCTTCTGCTGCGAGCGCAGTGCGAACGCGTCCTGATCGGCGCGGCTGATCTTGTAGTCGTCCGCGACGTTTTCGGCGGTCTCGGGCATCGAATCGACGCCGTACTGCTTCTTCATCAGCGGATTGATGAAACGCCAGCCGATGGTCGTGTCGTGAATTTCGGCCGAACGCGAGAACGCGCTCGTCGCCTTGCCCATCACGAACGGCGCGCGGCTCATGCTCTCGACGCCGCCCGCGATCATCAGGCTCGTCTCGCCTGCCTTGATCGCCCGCGCCGCGACACCGATCGCGTCCATGCCCGAGCCGCACAGGCGGTTCACCGTCGAGCCCGGCGTGCCGACCGGAAGTCCGGCCAGAAGCGCCGACATGCGCGCGACGTTGCGGTTGTCTTCGCCCGCCTGATTCGCGCAGCCGTAGATCACTTCGTCCACCGCTTCCCAGTCCACTTCCTTGTTGCGCTCGACGAGCGCACGCAGCGGCACGGCGCCCAGATCGTCGGCGCGCACGGAGGACAGCGAACCGCCGTAACGGCCGATCGGCGTGCGGATGGCATCACATACGAAAGCTTCTTTCATCAGTTGCTCCAGTTCCTTTATGTCTCTCAGGCGTCAGACGGCTTCGGTCAGCGGCGCGTATTGAAGCGGCACCTTGGCCAGCTTCTGCAATTCGTCGAACGACAGACCTTCCACGATCTCGCGCACGACGAAGCCTTCGGGCGTCACGTCGAACACGGCGAGGTCCGTGTACACGCGATCCACGCACTGGACGCCCGTCACCGGATATGAACATTGCGCGACGAGCTTGCTTTCGCCCTGCTTCGTCAGCAGTTCCATCATCACATAGACCTGCTTTGCGCCGATCGCGAGGTCCATCGCGCCGCCGACGGCCGGAATCGCATCGGGCGCGCCGGTGTGCCAATTCGCGAGATCGCCCGTCGCCGACACCTGGAATGCGCCGAGCACGCAGAAGTCGAGGTGGCCGCCGCGCATCATCGCGAACGAGTCGGCGTGATGAAAATAGGCGCCGCCCGTCAGCAGCGTCACATGTTGCTTGCCGGCGTTGATGAGTTCGTCGTCTTCGGAGCCGGCAGCGGGCGCCGGGCCCATGCCGAGCAGGCCGTTTTCGCTGTGCAGGAAGATTTCGCGATCCGCCGCGAGGTGATTGGCGACGAGCGTCGGCACGCCGATGCCCAGATTCACGTATGCGCCTTCGGGAATATCCGCGGCCACGCGCCTGGCCATTTCGTCACGAGTGAGTTTCTTCATGGCTTTTCGTCCTTAAGCAGCGAGTTCGGCTTGATGCACGGCTTGCGGCACTTCCACGACGCGCTGCACGAAGATGCCCGGCGTCACGATGTTTTCGGGGTCCAACTCACCGAGCGGCACGACCTTCGAGACCTGCGCGATCGCCGTTTTCGCGGCGCTCGCCATGATCGGGCCGAAGTTGCGCGCAGTTTTACGATAGACCAGATTGCCCCAGCGGTCGCCCTTGAATGCCTTCACGAGCGCGAAATCCGCATGCAGCGGCGCTTCGAGCACATAGTGCTTGCCGTCGATCACGCGCGTTTCCTTGCCCTGCGCGAGCTTCGTGCCGTAGCCGGTCGGCGTGAAAAAGCCGCCGATGCCCGCGCCCGCCGCACGGATGCGCTCGGCCAGATTGCCCTGCGGCACGAGTTCCAGTTCGATTTCGCCCGCGCGGTACAGCGCGTCGAATACATAAGAATCCGTCTGGCGCGGGAACGAGCAGATGATCTTGCGCACGCGCTTCGCCTTGAGCAACGCAGCCAGGCCCGTGTCGCCGTTGCCGGCGTTGTTGTTGACGATCGTGAGTTCGCGCGCGCCCTGCTCGATGAGCGCGTCGATCAGTTCGGAGGGCATGCCCGCCGTACCGAAACCGCCGATCATGATGGTCGCGCCGTCGTGGACGTCGGCCACGGCCGAGGCGAGCGAATCGAAAATCTTGTTGATCATGTGCCGTTCCTTCTCCTGTCTCGGGCGCCGATTTGAAAATCGCGCCTCGAATTCGGGTTTACCAGTTGGTAATCAGACTTGCTTCAGAATGTTCGTCATGCGAACATGGATTCGTTTAGCGAACATCGGCATAGTAGTCCCGCGTTCGTTGTCGTGTCAACGAAGCATGCGCAAACTGCGGGTTTTCACTGAAGCCGCAGACCGTTCGCCCCTTTCGTGACGAGCCTTATGAAGAATCCAGCCACGCCCAATCCAGATGCCGAGCCGCGAGACACGCAGACGCGACCCGGCGACGCATACGTTCAGTCTTTCGCACGCGGGCTCGCGGTGATCCGTTCGTTCGACGCGAACCGCCCCGCCCAGACGCTCACCGATGTCGCCGCGGCAACGGGCCTCACGCGCGCGGGCGCCCGCCGCATTCTTCTGACGCTGCAGGCGCTCGGCTATGTCGAAGCCGACGGGCGTCTCTTTCAACTGACGCCGAAGATTCTCGACCTCGGGTTCGCGTACCTGACCTCGATGCCCTTCTGGAATCTCGCGGAGCCGGTGATGGAAGACCTCGTCGAGCAGGTTCACGAAAGCTGCTCGGCCGCGGTGCTGAACGGCGCGGAAATCGTCTATGTCCTGCGCGTGCCGACGCACAAGATCATTACGCAGAATCTGTCGATCGGCAGCCGCCTGCCCGCGTTCTGCACGTCGATGGGTCGCGTGCTGCTCGCCGCGCTCGACGAAGCGCGCCTCGACGAAGTGCTCGATTCGAGCCCGCTCGTCGCGCGCACGCCGCGCACGGTCGTCGACAAGAACGCGCTCAAGGAAGCGATCGCCATCGTGCGCCGCCAGGGCTGGGCGATCGTCGATCAGGAACTGGAGGAAGGGCTGATTTCGATGTCCGCGCCGATCCGCGACCGGCAGGGACGCGTGATCGCGGCGCTGAACATCAGCGGAAACGCCCAGCGCAAAAACGCCAGACAGATGGTGAAAGCGTTTCTGGAGCCGTTGCAGGAAGCGGCTCAGCGCGTGTCGGACATGGTCGCGCGGCGCGGCTGATGGCGCGCGTTGACGTGGGAATCGCCGCGCGCCAACATCGTTGGCGGAGCATCGCGCCATGAACGACCTCGATCTCAATCTGATTCCCTACCTCGTCGCCATCGAGGAAACGCGCAACGTGAGCCGCGCGGCCGAACGGCTCGGCGTGAGCCAGCCGCGCGTGTCGACGGCGCTCGCGCGCCTGCGCGAGTACTTCAACGATCCGCTTTTCGTACGCACCTCGCGCGGCATGGAACCAACGCCGCGCACCATCGCGCTCGTGCCCGCTGCGCGCGAGGCGTTGGCGCGCATCGAACGCGGCCTGCTCGACCGGCAGCACTTCGATGCGTCGACAAGCACGGAGACTTTCTCGATCGCGCTATCCGATGTCGGCGAAATCGTATTCCTGCCGCGGCTGCTGCAAGCGTTCGCGAAGGAGGCGCCGAATGCGAATCTGCGCTCGGTGTCGGCATCGCACGGGGATGTCGAGCGCGGGCTCGAATCGGGCGATATCGATCTTGCGGTCGGCTATTTCCCAGATCTGCGCGGCAACAACTTCTTTCAGCAGCGACTTTTTTCGCATCGCTTCATCTGTCTGATGCGACGCGATCATCCGTACGCGAGCGAGCCGCTCACGCTCGCGCGCTTCATGGAATGCGGCCACGCGGTCGTGCGCGCCGAAGGCCGCAGTCAGGAGATCCTGGAAAATTTTCTCGACAAGGAGCGCGTGCGGCGCCGTGCGGTGCTCGAGACGCCGCACTTCATGAGCCTGCCGTTCATCCTGTCGCGCACCGATCTGATCGCGACGGTGCCGCACGCGATCGGCTTCGCGTATGTGGCCGAGCATGCGTCGATCACGCTCGCCGAGCCGCCGCTCGCGCTGCCGCGCTTCGATCTGAAGCAGCACTGGCATCGCAAGTTTCATAACGATGCGCGCACGATGTGGCTGCGCCGGATCGTCGCTTCACTCTTCAACGACGAGCTCGACGAGTGGCCGAAATAGCTTCACCGCCGATTGTCGATGCTCCACGCGCCCGGCCCCGCCGCCGCAATGAACAGGCAGATGAACGACAGCAGCACGGCCGGCTCGCCCTGATTCAGCAGCGGCAGGAAGAAGTGTCCATTCGGCGCATGTCCGAGGAAATAGGCGAACGCGAGTTCACCGGACAACACGAACGCCGCCGCGCGCGTGAACCAGCCGATCAACACGAGCACGCCGCCAACCAGTTCAATGGCGCGCGCCGCGCCGAGCAACGAGAAGAGCGGCAAGCCATCGAACATCGCGATGTGCGGAACATGAAACAGCTTGGCGCTCGCATGCGTGAGCAGCACATACGACGCGACGATGCGCAACAGAGCGTGAGCCTAGCCGGCTAGCGCAGGTACGCGGGACACGGCTGAGGGAACTTGAGTCGTAGACATCGCGAAACTCCTGATGGTCAATGCTTGCAGTCTAGGCAGGCATCGTCCGTCGATAAATCCGGTTAACATTGGCTTTTTGTTTCCGGACAGGAAATGATCGATGGACGCTCTGACCAGCCTGCGCGTGTTCCGTGAAGTCGTCGAGGCGGGAAGTTTCGTGAAAGCCGCCGAGCGGCTCGACATCTCTACCGCGATGACGAGCAAGCACGTTGCCAATCTCGAACGTCAGTTGGGCGTGCGCCTCTTGAACCGCACGACGCGCCATCTGAGCCTCACAGAGGCCGGCAGCGTGTATTACGAGCAGTGCAGCGAGGCGCTCGACATCCTGCAGGCCGCGCAGGCGGCAGTCGGCGTGCAGACCGCGCAGCCGCAAGGCGTGCTCAAGGTCACCGCACCGGGCTGGTTCGCCAATCGCACGTTCGCGGATCTGCTCGTCGCGTATCAGGCGCGCTATCCGGGCGTGCTCGTCGATCTGCGGCTGGAGAACCGCTTCGTCGATCTGGTCGAGGAAGGCTATGACATGGCGATCCGCGCGACATCCGAGCCGTCGCCTTCGCTGATCGTGCGGCCGCTGTGCAAGATGCCCTTCGTGCTCGCCGGCTCGCGCGCCTATCTCGAACAGCACGGCAAGCTGCGTCATCCGGACGATGTCGCGCGTCATCGCTTCGTGTTGCCGACGTACACGAACGTCGACACCGTGACGCTGACGGGACCGGACGGCGTGTTCACCGTGAAGAATCAAGCTGTGCTCAAGACCAACGATACGTCGATGGCGCTGCAACTCGTGCGCGCGGGGCTCGGCCTCGCGTATTTTCCGGCGTGGATCGTCGAACCCGAGCTGGCCTCAGGCTCGCTCGTGCGCGTGCTGCCGAGCTACACGGCGTTCGCGCCGTCCGTGTATGCGGTGTACACGAGCCGAAAGTACATGACGACCAAGGTACGGACTTTCATCGACTTTTTGTCGGAGTCGTTAGCCGATCGGCCTATGTAATTAGGAATACTCTCATTCAAGCGTTAGGTCTTGCGTGTGATGATCGCGCCCGCTTCCGGATCGGGCGCTCGAGACGCGACAAAAAGTTTCATCTTGCGCGCCGCCGGGATCTTCCCTGTTACCCGCACGCGAGGCACGCGCGATATGGATTTTCCCTGGCTTCCCCTGGCCTTCAGTCTGACCTTGCTTGGCCTGGCGCTTTTTATCTGTCGCGCCTTGAACGCGAGCCTTGGCGCGCCGAAGTGGAACGGCGCACTGCTTTTTCTGGCCCTCTGCGTATTGGCGATGCTGCTGGACTTTACGCTGACGATGGTCTTCGCATCCGCGAATTTCCATGAACGCACTCGCTACGACAGCCTCGGATCGAGGATCGCGTGGAGCGAACGGATCGTCACGTATCTGATTCCCTGCACGATATCGCTGCTGCTTGCGTTGAGATTTCGTCGGCGTCAGCGCTTCGCGCGCGAGGGTGTCCACGGTCGAAGCGAGACGGAACGCGAAGGCTCCGTGCAGATTCAAACCTCGCCTTACACGCAGTCGGAGCTGACGCTCTGACCCACCGCGAGTGAATTTGGTGAGTGCAACAGCGAAATTGTTGGAAGCAGTTCTACTATCCGTTTCTCTCTGATATACTTTCGCTCTTTCGGGGCGTAGCGCAGCCTGGTAGCGTACCTGCATGGGGTGCAGGTGGTCGGAGGTTCAAATCCTCTCGCCCCGACCAGGAATCAAAGGCTCTCCGGCTTCTGGCCGGAGAGCCTTTTTCTTTGTCCGTCCCAAGCCATCGTATTCATAAAACGAGCAAGAACAATGGCATACAACAAGCTCAACAACCCACGCGCATTTCCCGGCAACAGCAATTACGGCATGTCATTGCGAGACTACTTCGCGGGCCAGGCGCTGGCTGGCGAAATGGCTGGCGAAAGACTTTCCGGCGACGCGTCACCCGCGGTCCTCGAACAGCGCGCCCAACTCTACTACCGTCTGGCTGATGCAATGCTCAAGGTCCGCGCCGAAGAGGAGACTTTGACCAACGCGACCGCGATGATGGGCTTAAGCATCTGACACCGCTCGTCACATGGGGATTACCGGCGCTCAGCCCACCCTTTATTCAGACGTAAAAACGGAAAAAACACTTGTGTGTCAGTGATTTAAGGCCTAATGTTAAGGTGCCACATAAGGAACGGCGCTTATGCCTTCGTCTGTCTCGACGTCCGCGCAACAGCGGCGCATCCAATCCGGTCGACCCTGCTCCGCCTTGCACGCGGAAGTCGCTCGCTGGTTCGATCCGGCGAGCCGCGCACGCGTCACGAGGTTCGGGCGCATCTATCCCGGCGGCAGCCGCTATGTGTGTGTGAGCGCCACCAGGCCAGGCCGATGCTTCGCGCTCTACTTCTTCCACCACGGCACTGACGACTGGCGCATCTATCCGCCCTGGGGCGTCGGGCCGAGCATCGTCTATTGGTCAATCAACGTGAAGATGCCTGTCTCCCGCTCCGAGGCCACGGTCGGCCCGAAGCGGCGCATTCGCGCGGGCATCAAGTCTTAGCCGCGGCCAGCGTCTGCCCGGTCATTGTCTCGTCGACGGCACGCCTATACACTTTGGCGACTTCCGCAGCCGCGATGCCTTGCGATCCATCCTTCCCCATCGAGACCAACGTTTCAGAGACCCATCCGGGACTTACGACGTTCACACGCAGCATGCCCTGCAACTCGAGCGCGGCCGCGCGCACGAATCCTTCGACGCCCGCGTTCACGAGGCTCACGGCCGCGCTGCCGATCATCGGTGCTTGAGCGAGCGTGCCGCTCGTCAGCGTGACGGATCCGCCTTCATCGACGTGACCGACCGCGCAGCGCACGAGATTCACCTGCCCCATGAGCTTGTTCGCGAGGCTGAAGGCATAGTCGTCATCGGCGAGCGCGTCGAGCGGCGCGAACTTCGCAGCGCCGCCGACACACACGACAGCGCCGACCTTCCCGACTTTCTCGTACATCGCGACCATGCTCGCCTTGTCCGACAAATCGACCGCTACGTCCGAGCCCTTGCGGCTCGCGCTGATCACTTCGTGCCCGGGTTCGAGAATCCGCTTGATCTCCGTGCCCAACATTCCAGTTGCGCCAACGAGCAACACTCGCATAAGCCCTCCTGAGTCGATGTCATGAAGCCGCCGCGAACACGTCCCGTGCGGCAACGAGAAAAAAGCAAGGAACCATGCTACTGCCGTCGCTGGCGGCGCGCAGCGCGCGTCGTAGGGACGAAAAAAATGCCGCGACGAATCGCGGCATCATGGCGTGGATCACAGCGGCGTTCATCCGCCGAGAAGATCGATCACCTGAAGAATATCCTTGCGAAGCTGATCGACATCGACGCCCGGTTGCGCTTGCGCCGACGCCTGCGTTTCATCGAGCTCGGCTTCGTCGCCATTCGCGCGTCCTTGTGAATCGAGCCGGTTGCGCGCGCCGTTGATCGTGAAACCCTGTTCGTACAGCAACTCACGAATGCGCCGGATCAGCAAGACTTCGTGATGCTGATAGTAGCGGCGATTGCCCCGCCGCTTGACCGGCCTCAGTTGCGTGAACTCCTGCTCCCAATAGCGCAGCACGTGAGGCTTGACGCCGCACAACTCGCTGACTTCGCCAATCGTGAAGTAACGCTTGGCGGGGATCGGAGGCAAGACGACTTTTTCCATCGTCGATCAACCATCGTTATAAGTGATGTCGATTGAAGCGCGGCGGTCATGCAGCGCGGCGCGGGTCATTCGCGCGCCGCCGGGAGATCAGCGAGTGAGATCGGTCTCCGCTCCCGTTTCGACCAGCGCCTTCAGCTTCTGACTTGCATGAAACGTGACGACCCGCCGCGCGGCAATAGGAATGGCCTCGCCCGTCTTCGGGTTGCGGCCCGGACGCTGAGGCTTGTCGCGCAGCTGGAAGTTGCCGAAGCCCGACAGCTTGACGCTCTCGCCGCTCTCCAGCGCATCGCGGATGACTTCGAAGAAGGCTTCGACCATGTCCTTGGCTTCACGCTTGTTCAGACCGACGTGGTCGAACAGCATCTCCGCCAGTTCGGCTTTGGTGAGCGTCGGCGTGTCGCCGGGCGCGCTCGAGGTCGGGGTATCTCGGTTCATGGCGCTACGCTGCGCCGAAAGAAGGGCTTCGAAATCACTCGAGTTCATTTGGTTCATATCGGTAGAACGGCGCTTGCCACATTGAAGACTTGGCGATTGAGACGGAAAGGGCCAACTGCAGGCTATCCGCGTAACCGCGCGCCGTGTACTCGAGCCAGGCGATCCACCAGCGTTTTGATGGCCGTATCGACCGTTTCGTCCTGAAGCGTGCCGCCAGTATCTTGCAACGTTACACGGAAGGCAAGACTTTTCTCATGCGCTCCCAAGCCACCGGAAGTATTTGATTTTGGACGAAATTCATCGAAAAGCGCAACCCGCGTAACGTGCCTGCAAGCGTCCTCCGAGCGGGCACTTTCGAGCTCGTCCAAGAGCGCCTGAACCGGGACGTGTTGATCCACGACAATTGCGATATCGCGTCGCACGGGCGGGAATTTCGACACCTCGGATGGCGCGGGGAGCGCGCGATCCATCAGCGCGTCCGCGTCGATTTCGAAGAGGATCGGCGGGTTCGGCAGGTCATACTTCTGCAGCCAGCGCGGATGCAGTTCGCCGATCCAGCCGACCGCGTGCCCCGCCACTTCGATGCGCGCGCTGCGCCCCGGATGCAGCGCCGGATGCTCCGCCTTCACGAAGCGCGGCACGACCGGCGCGAAGAGCGCTTCGACATCGCCCTTCACGTCGAAGAAGTCGACATTGCGCGAAGCCGCGCCCCACTGCTCCTCGATCACCGGACCATACGCAAGAGCGCCGATCATCTTCGGCTGCGCGAAGCCTTCGACCGTCAGTTCGCCCGCCTTCACGGATGCATCGCGATGGAACACGCGACCCGCCTCGAACACGCGGATGCGGTCCGCGCGACGATTCAGGTTGTAGCGCAGCACTTCGATCAGGCTGCCGAACGTCGTCGTGCGCATGACCGAGAGCTGGCTCGCGATCGGGTTGAGCAGCCTGATCGGATTGTCGTTGCCGGCGAAGTCTTTCTCCCACTCGGCATCGACGAAACTGAAGTTGACCGTCTCCGAGTAATCGCGCGCGGCCACTTCATGGCGCAGCGTGTGGATCGAGCGCTTCGTTTCGTTCGTGATGCGCATCTCGCTGCGCGCAACCGGGGGGCGCGCCGGAATCTTCTCGAAACCGTAGATGCGCGCGACTTCTTCGATCAGATCTTCCTCGATCTCGATGTCGAAACGATACGGCGGCGGCGTAACCCTGAAAGTATCGCCGTCGCGCTCGAATGCGAGGTTCAGGCGCGTGAAGATCTGCGCGATTTCTTCGGCGCCAATCTCCACGCCGATGATTCGATGCGCGCGCGACACGCGCATCGACACCGGATTGCGCTCGGGTACGTTGATGATCTGGTCGTCGACCGGACCGGCTGCGCCGCCGCAGATGTCGAGGATCAGGCGCGAGATGCGTTCGATGTGCTCGACGGTCGTCGAGTAGTCGACGCCGCGCTCGAAGCGATGCGCCGCATCGGTCGAGAAGTTGTACTTGCGCGCGCGGCCGCGGATTGCATCCGGCCACCAGAAAGCGGCTTCGAGATAGATGTTGGTCGTGTCGAGCGACACGGCGGTGCTGTCGCCGCCCATGATGCCCGCGAGGCTTTCGAGATGGTGATCGTCCGCGATCACGCCGACGGTTTCATCGACCTCGATGGTATTGCCGTTCAGGAGCTTCAGCGACTCGCCCTTCTTGCCCCAGCGCACTTCCATCGCGCCGTGGATCTTGTCGAGATCGAACACGTGCGACGGACGGCCGAGCTCGAGCATCACGTAATTGGAGATATCGACGAGCGCGGAGATGCTGCGCTGGCCCGCGCGCTCGAGGCGCTCGACCATCCATTGCGGCGTCTTCGCGTGCGCGTTCACGCCGCGGATCACGCGGCCGGAGAAGCGGCCGCACAGATCGGGCGCCATGATCTTCACGGGCAGCTTTTCGTCGAGCTTCGTTTCGACCGCGGGCATGTCCGGTTGCTTCAGCGGTGCGCCGGTGATCGCGGCGGTCTCGCGCGCGACGCCGAACACCGACAGGCAATCCGCCTTGTTCGGCGTGAGCTTGATTTCGAACACGGTGTCGTCGAGGTTGAGCGCCTCGCGGATATCCTGACCGACCTTCGCATCGGCGGACAGGATCAGCAAACCGCTGTGATCCTCCGATAGCTTCAGCTCGCGCGCCGAACACAACATGCCCTGGCTATCGACACCGCGCAGCTTCGTGGGCTTGATCGCGAACGGCTCGCCGCCCGGCTCCGCCGGAGGCAGCACCGCGCCGATGAGCGCCACTGGCACCTTGATGCCCGGCGACACATTCGGCGCGCCGCACACGATGTTCAACTGCTCGCCCGTGCCAACGTCGACCTGACAGACATTGAGCTTGTCGGCATTCGGATGCTTGGCGACTTCGAGCACCTGCCCGACGACGATCTTCGTGGTCGGCGGCGCGACCGGGCGCAGGTCTTCGACTTCGAGACCGGCCATCGTCAGCGCGTGCGCGAGTTCATCGGTGGAGAGCTTGGGATCGACGAAACTGCGGAGCCAGGATTCTGGGAATTGCATGTGTGTCTACGTTCGAAATGTTTGGAGTCTCGTCCGGCTTCCCGTTGGAGCGCCGGACGCCGCAGGCAAGGCCGCCGCGTTACGCGAACTGGCGCAGGAAACGCAGATCGTTCTCGAAAAACAGACGCAGATCCTGCACGCCATAGCGCAGCATCGTCAGGCGCTCGAGCCCGCTACCGAATGCGAAGCCGATATAGCGCTCAGGATCGAGGCCCATGTTGCGGATGACGGTCGGGTGAACCTGACCCGAGCCGGAGATTTCCAGCCATTTGCCCGCGTTCTTGCCATGCTCGAACATCATGTCGATTTCGGCAGACGGCTCCGTGAACGGAAAGTACGACGGACGAAAGCGCACGAGAATGTCGTCGCGCTCGAAAAATTTCTTCAGGAAATCGGTGTAGACGCCCTTCAGGTCCGCGAAGCTGATGTTTTCTTCGATCCACAGGCCTTCGACCTGGTTGAACATCGGCGAGTGCGTAGCGTCGCTATCCACCCGATACGTGCGGCCCGGCACGATCACCTTGATCGGCGGCTTGTTCATGCGCGCGTAGCGCACCTGCATCGGGCTCGTGTGCGTGCGAAGCAGCAGCGGCCGGCCATCGGCGTCCTTGCCGTCAACGTAGAACGTGTCCTGCATCGAGCGCGCCGGATGGTTCTCCGGGCTGTTCAGTGCGGTGAAGTTGTACCAGTCGGTTTCGATCTCTGGACCGTCGGCCACGTCGAAGCCGATCGTGCGGAACACTTGCTCAACGCGCTCCCACGTGCGCATCACAGGATGCAGCGTGCCCACTCCCGCGCCGCGTCCCGGCAGCGTGACGTCGATCGCTTCGGCCGCGAGACGCTGGTTCAGCAACGCGTCCGCGAGCGCCTGACGGCGCGCGTTCAACGCGGCTTCGACCTGCTGCTTCGCCTGATTGATGCGCGCGCCTTCGGTCTTCTTCGCTTCCGGGTCGAGTTTGCCCAATCCCTTCAGCAACTCGGTCAGCGCACCGGACTTGCCGAGAAACCGGGCCTTCTCGTTTTCGAGCGTGGTGGTATCGGTGGCGTGTTCAAAGGCGCTCTTCGCGTCGGCGACAATCTGGTCCAGATCCATTGATCCCATCTTTTAACGTCGAAATTCAATCTGAGGTTCGGTTTTGCTCATCCACGCTTCACGAAGCGCGTGCCAATCGCGAGGATAAGCAAAACCGTCCGACCAACAAAAACGGGGCTCGGTGAGAGCCCCGTTTTCTGCCTTCCGCCGCCGTCAACGACCTGGCGACGAAGAGGCGAACCACGCAGTACTAATTTCGCAATTAGGCTGCAACGGCGGCTTTCACCTGCTTCACGATCGCAGCAAAAGCAGCCTTGTCGAACACAGCCATGTCAGCCAGAACCTTGCGGTCGAGTTCGATCGATGCCTTCTTCAGGCCGTTGATGAACACGCTATAGGTCATGTCGTGCTGACGCACCGCCGCGTTGATACGCGTGATCCACAGTGCGCGGAACACACGCTTCTTGTTGCGGCGATCGCGGTAGGCGTACTGGCCTGCGCGCATGACCGCCTGCTTGGCGATGCGATAGACGTTATTGCGACGGCCGCGGTAACCCTTGGCCAGACGGATGATCTTCTTGTGACGGGCCCGTGCGGTAACCCCACGTTTTACTCGAGGCATGTTGCGCTCCTATGAGTTTAAGTTGAGGTTAGGCGAACGGCAGCATCGCGCGGACGGAGTTCAGATCGGAATCGTGAACGGCCGTCGAGCCACGCAGATGGCGTTTGTTCTTGGTGGTTTTCTTGGTAAGAATGTGGCGCTTGAAGGCCTGACCGCGCTTGACGGTACCGCCCGGACGCACCACGAAGCGCTTTGCAGCACTCTTCTTGGTCTTCATCTTCGGCATGAAACAACTCCAGTTTATTAGATGGTCATGGGTGTGCGGCTGATCCGTCGATGCGGCCGACGAACCCCTTCCCGCCCTTCGAAACCCACGCTCCACTTATGTGCAAACGGCTCAGTGAAGAACCGCCGCCTTTCATGAGCGCCGCCACCGAAGCGGCGACGCCCTGAAACTTCCGACAATGCCGCGCCAGCCGCCTTGTGACGGCGCGCGATCCATCGCCTTACCGCTTTTGCGCTTACTTACCCTTTTTCTTCGGGGCAAGCACCATGATCATCTGGCGCCCTTCCATCTTCGGCATCTGCTCGACCTGGCCAAATTCGTCCAGATCGGACTTCAGGCGTTCGAGCATACGCATGCCGATTTCCTGGTGCGCCATTTCACGGCCGCGGAAACGCAACGTGATCTTCGTCTTGTCGCCGTCTTCGAGGAAGCGCGTAAGGTTGCGCAGCTTGACGTTGTAGTCACCGTCATCGGTGCCGGGGCGGAATTTTACTTCCTTCACCTGCACGATCTTCTGCTTCAACTTCGCTTCGTGTTGCTTCTTCGCTTCCGAATACTTGAACTTTCCGTAGTCCATCAAACGGCAGACAGGCGGTGACGCCTGCGGCGCGATTTCGACGAGATCCACGTCGAGCTGTTCCGATTGACGGAACGCTTCGGCGAGCTTCACGATTCCGAGCGGCTCGTTGTCCACTCCGACCAAGCGCACTTCCGGCGCGGTAATTTCACCGTTGATGCGATGTGACGACTTATCAGTAGCGATGTTACGTTTCCTCTAAAAATGAAAAAACAAGCCGCGCTGCGAGTGACTTACTTGAACGCCCGCACTTCCTGCTGCAGACGTTCGAGGAATGCGTCGACCGGCATCACGCCCAGATCGACACCGCCACGAGCACGCACGGCTACGGTTTGCGCATCACGCTCCTTGTCGCCGACGACCAGCAAATACGGCACCTTTTGCAGCGTGTGCTCGCGTATTTTATAGCTAATCTTCTCGTTGCGCAAATCCGACTCGACTCTAAGCCCTTGTTTTTGCAACGATTGGGCCAGATTACCCGCATATTCAGCCTGACTTTCGGCAATATTCAGCACGACGGCCTGGATCGGCGCGAGCCACGGCGGCATTGCGCCGGCATGATGCTCGATCAGGATGCCGAGGAATCGCTCCATTGATCCGACGATTGCGCGGTGGAGCATCACCGGACGGCGGCGGCTGTTGTCTTCCGCGACGTACTCGGCGCCCAGACGCTCCGGCAGCACCATATCGAGCTGCAGCGTGCCGCATTGCCACGAGCGGCCGAGCGCGTCCTTGATGTGATATTCGATTTTCGGACCGTAGAACGCGCCTTCGCCGGCGAGTTCCTCCCACTTGAGACCGCACGCGGTCAGCGCCTCGCGCAAGCCCTGCTCCGCGCGGTCCCAGATTTCATCGGTGCCGGCACGTTGATCGGGGCGCAGCGACAGCTTGATGTCGATGTGATCGAACCCGAAATCCTTGTACACGCTCATCGCGAGCGTATTGAAGGCGATCGATTCCGCGATGAACTGATCTTCGGTGCAGAAGATATGCGCATCGTCCTGAACGAAACCGCGCACGCGCATCAGGCCATGCAGCGCGCCCGACGGCTCGTTGCGATGGCATGAGCCGAACTCCGCGTAACGCAGCGGCAGATCGCGATACGAACGCAGACCATGGTTGAACACCTGAACGTGACCCGGACAGTTCATCGGCTTGATCGCGTAGTCGCGCTTTTCCGACTCGGTCGTGAACATGTTTTCACGATAGTTCTGCCAATGGCCCGACGCTTCCCAGAGCGAGCGGTCCATCACCATCGGGGTCTTGATTTCGAGGTAACCGGCCTCGTTCACGCGGCGGCGCATGTACTGCTCGACCTGCTGCCACAGCGACCAGCCCTTGGGATGCCAGAACACCATGCCCGGCGCTTCGTCCTGCAGATGGAACAGGTCGAGTTGCTTGCCGAGCTTTCGATGATCGCGCTTCTCGGCTTCTTCGAGCATGTGGAGATAGGCGTCCTGATCTTCCTTTTTGGTCCACGCGGTGCCGTAGATCCGCTGAAGCTGCTCGTTCTTCGAATCGCCGCGCCAGTAGGCGCCGGCGACTTTCATCAGCTTGAAGACCTTCAGCTTGCCGGTGGACGGCACGTGCGGACCGCGGCACAGGTCGATGAAGTTGCCGTGCCCGTACAGACGGATTTCATCGCTTTCCGGGATGGACTCGATGATCTCTGCCTTGTAGTTTTCGCCGATGCTCTTGAAGTACTCCACCGCCTCGTTGCGCGAGACGACGCGGCGCGACACCGGCTCGTCCTTCTTCGCGAGTTCCTGCATGCGCTTTTCGATCTTCTCGAGATCTTCGGGGGTGAAGGGACGGTTGTACGAGAAGTCGTAATAGAAGCCGTTGTCGATGACCGGCCCGATGGTCACTTGCGCCTCGGGAAACAGATCCTTGACCGCATAAGCGAGCAAATGCGCGGTGGAGTGGCGCACGACATCGACGCCTTCCGGATCCTTGTCAGTGACGATGGCAAGCGACGAATCCTTGTCGATCAGAAACGAGGTATCGACGAGTTCGCCATTGAGCTTGCCGGCGAGCGCTGCCTTGGCAAGGCCCGCGCCGATCGATGCCGCGACTTCCGCGACGGTCACCGGGTGGTCGTATTGTCGGACCGACCCATCAGGCAAACGTACCGAAACCATATCGTTCTCCAAGACGCTGGCGCATGCCGAGCGATTCGATTTAAGCATTGCCGCGCGATTTCACTTCAAAAATCGCAAGGCAAAAAAAATGCGGCCCCGCTATCGAGGGGCCGCATTCACTTTTCACACATACCGCGAAACAATTTGGCAGAAGGCGAAATAGGTCCTCGACTAGCGTCGCTCCGAATTTGTTTCGGTCAACGTTCGAAGTGCCATTTATATTCGCCTTTTGCGCTAAGCGCTTCTTGCGGTTTGAAACTCCGCAAACCAGAGTTCGCCGAATTTCGTTTTCGTTGGTAGGCTCGATTGGACTCGAACCAACGACCCCCACCATGTCAAGGTGGTGCTCTAACCAGCTGAGCTACGAGCCTGAAAGAAGTGAGATTATATGGAGCGTTTCGGATCTTGGCAAGTGGTTATCTTCAGAAAAATCTAAAATATTCGCCGATCCGTTCAACGCCCAGCGATTACGCGCGACGCGACGCGCGAATCACACCCTGCACTTCATTGAGCAGCGTGCACGCGCGCTGAATCTGCGCCGCGCTCGACACTTCCACCGTAAACTGCATATAGGCGATATTCCTGCGGCTCTGGCTCTTTACGCCAATCACGTTGATCTTCTCGCGCGCGAACACTTCGGAGATATCGCGTAGCAAACCCTGCCGGTCCGCGGACTCCACCGAAAGATCCACCGGATATACCGACGAACCGCGTCCGTTCATCACATCGGCGGACCAGGTCGTGTGCAACACGCGCTCGGGCGAGCGCTGGGCCATGCGCTTGAACGTCGCGCAATCGCTGCGGTGAACCGACATGCCCTTGCCGCGCGTGATGAAGCCCGCGATCGGATCGGGCGGCGCAGGGCGGCAGCAGCGCGCGAGTTGCGTGAGCAACGCATCCACGCCCACGACGAGCACGCCCGTGGACGCGCCGTGCGCGACGCTTTGCCCGCTGCTGCGCTTCTCGAACTGCTCGGGCGCCTCCGGCTCCGGCTCGGGCGGCGGCGTGTCCGAAAGCGCTTGCTCGATGTTGCGCAGGCTGAACTCTTCCTTCGCGACGACCGCATAGAGATCTTCGGGTGTCTTGAAGCCAAGCTTCGTCGCGAGCTGCTCCAGGCTCACCGACGTCTTTCCCTCGCGCTGCAAAGTCTTTTCAACGATCGTGCGCCCCGCCGCGATGTGCTCCGCGGCATCGGCCGCGAGGAACCACGAGCGCACCTTCTGCCGCGCCCGTGCGCTGTGCAAATAGCCGAGCTGCGGATTGAGCCAGTCGCGCGACGGCCCGCCTTCCTTTACCGCGACGATCTCGACCGTCTGCCCGTTCTGCAGCGGCGTGTTGAGCGGCACCATCGCGCCGTCGACACGCGCGCCGCGGCAGCGATGCCCAAGCTCGCTGTGCAGGTGATACGCGAAATCGACGGCAGTAGCGCCCTGCGGCAGCGCGATCACGCGCGCCTGCGGCGTCAACACGTAAATATGATCGTCGTCGAGCGTGGCGTCGCGCAGATGTTGCCAGCCCGGCGGCTCGCCTTCGACGTCATCCTTCCACGCGAGAAGCTGACGCAGCCATGCAATCTTCTCGTCGTATTTCTCGCTCGCCGTCACCTGCCCCGCATAGCCGCGCGCGCCCGCTTCCTTGTAACGCCAGTGCGCAGCCACACCGTACTCGGCGAACTGATGCATTTCGTGGGTACGGATCTGCACTTCGAACGCGCGCCCGTCATCGCCGATCACGACCGTATGCAGCGACTTGTAGCCATTGGGCTTGGGACGTGAAATGTAGTCGTCGAATTCTCGCGGCACCGGTTGCCACAGGTTGTGCACGATGCCGAGCACGGTGTAGCAGTCCTTGATGTCGCCGACGATCACCCGAAACGCACGCACGTCGTTCAGTTCGGAGAAGTCGAGATGCTTGCCGCGCATCTTCTTCCAGATGCTGTAGATGTGCTTCGGCCGCCCGCTGACTTCCGCTTTGATGTGCGCGGTGTCGAGCTCTTTCTGCAATCGAGCGATTGCCTCGGTCACATACGTCTCGCGCTCGACGCGCCGCTCGTCGAGCAGCTTCGCGATGCGTTTGTACGTGACCGGATCCTCGAAGCGGAACGACAGATCCTCCAGTTCCCACTTCAGTTGCCAGATACCAAGGCGATTGGCGAGCGGCGCGTAGATCTCGAGCGTCTCCCGCGGCACGTCCGGCGAGGGATCGGTCTTGTGCGCGGCGTGATAACGCAACGTCTGCACGCGCGACGCGAGCCTGATCAAGACGACGCGTATGTCCTGAGCGAACGCGAGCAGCATCTTGCGCAGCGCCTCGACCTGCGCGCGGCGCGCGGCCTGCGCATCGCGCGTGTTCTCGGGCAATGCCGCGAGCGTCGCACGGGAACTGACCGAGCCGAGCCGCAAGAGCTTGCGCACATCGCCGACGAGCCGCTGCACTTCCGGGCCGAAGCGCTCGGCAATGACTTTCTCCGGATCATCGAGATGCGGCACCAGCACGAACAACGCCGCCGCCGCGATCGCATGCGAATCGACGTTGAGCGTCTGCATGATGCGCGCTGTGCCCGCCGCATGATCCGCCAGCAGTTCGCCCGTCGAGACCCGCGCATCCTTCGCGTGCTCGCGCACGAACGCGAGCGCGTCGTCGATGGACGGCTCGGGCAGCGTTTGGGCGGGGACGGCGGTCGCGGTCATGCGGGTATTGCCACTACTTCAGGCGAAGCGATGAATCAGCTGCGTTGCGCGGCGATCACGACGATTTCGACGAGGCACGCCGGATTGGCGAGCTTCGCCTCGACCGTCGCGCGCGGCGGCGTGTTGCCTTCCGCGACCCACGAGTCCCACACGGCGTTCATGCCGGGGAAGTGAATCATGTCCGAGATATAGATCTGCACCGAAAGCAGGTGCGACTTGTCGCTGTTCGCTTCCTCGAGCAAGCGGTCGATGTGGCCGAGCACTTCGCGCGTCTGGCCCGTAATGTCCTGGTCCGTGTCTTCTGCGATCTGGCCCGCGAGATATACCGTGCCGTTGTGGATGGCGGTTTCGGAGAGGCGCGGACCGACGTGATGACGAATGACTGCCATTGTGTGTTCCTGATCGATGAAGGGTGAAAAACGGGCACAAGCGACGTGCGCCCAGCCCGATATTATGCCCCGCTGTCGCTATTTTCGAGAAAGAACCCCCTGGCGACAGCGATTTGATCTTCGGCAAGAAATGCCGGCGCATGTCCCGCGCCGGGAATCTCGACGCTCGTCACGGCCTGACCTTTTTCGACCATTTGCCCGACCGTCTCGCGCGACAGCAGATCCGACGTCTCGCCGCGCACGACCAGCACCGGCGTCCTGATCGACGCAAGAGAGCGCCACAGGAACGCCTCGCCGGCCGCATTCTGCTCGTCCGTTGCCGACGTGAACGGCGTCGCGATGCCCGGGTCGTAGCGGAAGCCCCACGCGCCGTCGCGCTCGTGCAGCAGCGGCGTATTGATGCTCGTCCACTCCGCATCGGTCAGCGGCCCGAACGACGCCGCGAGCGCCGCCGCATGCCGCACGCCTTCATCGAGCGATGCGAAGCGCGCTGGCTTGCCGAGATAGTCGCCGATGCGCTGTAGCGCGATCGGCTCGATATGGGGCCCGACATCGTTGAGCAGCATCTTCCGGATCGGCGTATTCGGCAACCCGCCGAGCGCCATGCCGATGAGCCCGCCCATCGACGTGCCGAACCAGTCCACCGTCTCGACGTTCAGACGTGCGATCAGCGTGACCATGTCGGCGACGTATTGCGGCACCCCGTAATAACGCGGGTCGGCAAGCCAGTCGGAGAGCCCTCGTCCCACCACATCCGGGCACACCACGCGATAGTCGCGTGCGAACGCCTGCGCGAGCTTGTCGAAGTCACGGCCCGAACGCGTCAATCCGTGCACGCAAAGCAGCACGCGCGGACTCGCCGGATCGCCCCACTCCGTGTAAGCAATGCGATGCAGACCCGCCGGGCTCGCGCATTGCACGAAGCGCTGTCGCGGATCGCTCAAATCGGAATGCACGGGTTCGACGACGATGGGTGCGGTCATAGAGAGTTCCTCGTGGCAAGTGTCGAAACGATTGTAAAGCGCATCCCGTGGGTTCGAGCGGACGTTGGCCGGATGGACAACCCGCCTGCGCGCAGCAAATACCGACGATCGGGCAAAAAAAAGGGGCGAAGCTGCAAAAGCTTCGCCCGGCTGCAATCGGCTCCGAGCCGCGCTCACGCCGCGCAAGCGGCGTTCTGTCAGATCGCCATCACTTCACGCTCGTCACATCGAGCGGCGCGCCCGTCTTCTGCTGGATTTCCTCGGCGGTCACGCCGTCGGCCAGCTCGACCACCTTCAGCCCGGTGTCGGTGACGTCGATCACGCCGAGATCCGTGATGATGCGATCCACGACGCCCACGCCCGTCAGCGGCAACGAGCACTCTTCGAGGATCTTGTGCTGATCGCCCTTCGCGACATGCTCCATCAGCACGACGACGCGCTTCACGCCAGCGACGAGGTCCATCGCGCCGCCCATGCCCTTGATCATCTTGCCGGGGATCATCCAGTTGGCCAGATCGCCCTTCTTGCTGATCTGCATCGCGCCGAGGATCGCCAGGTTGATGTGGCCGCCGCGGATCATCGCGAACGAATCCGCCGACGAAAAGATCGACGAGCCGGGCAGCGTCGTCACCGTCTGCTTGCCGGCGTTGATGAGATCGGCGTCGACTTCGTCTTCATACGGCGACGGGCCGATGCCCAGCAAGCCGTTTTCCGACTGCAGCCACACTTCCATGCCTTCCGGCACGTGATTGGCGACGAGCGTCGGCAAGCCGATGCCGAGGTTCACGTAGAAGCCGTCCTGCAGTTCCTTCGCCGCGCGCGCGGCCATCTGGTCTCGAGTCCAAGCCATGATTACTCTCCTTTCGCGCGGACGATGCGTTGTTCGATGCGCTTTTCCGGATGCGCATTCAGGACGAGGCGTTGCACAAAGATGCCGGGCGTATGAATCATGTCCGGATCGAGTTCGCCCGTCTCGACGATCTCTTCCACTTCGGCCACGGTGATCTTGCCGGCCATCGCGCAGTTCGGGTTGAAGTTGCGTGCCGTGCGGCGATAAACCAGGTTGCCGGACTTGTCCGCCTTCCAGGCTTTCACGAGCGCGACATCGGCCGTCAGCGAATGTTCGAGCACGTAGTGGTTCTCGCCGAACTGGCGCGTTTCCTTGCCTTCCGCGATCACCGTGCCGAAGCCCGTGTTCGTGAAAAACGCCGGGATGCCCGCGCCGCCCGCGCGCAGTTTCTCGGCGAGCGTGCCTTGCGGCGTGAATTCGAGTTCGAGTTCGCCAGCGAGATATTGCCGCTCGAACTCCTTGTTTTCGCCGACGTACGACGAAATCATCTTCTTGATCTGGCGTGTCTCGAGAAGCAGACCCAGCCCGAAACCGTCGACGCCCGCATTATTGCTGATGCAGGTGATGCCCTTCACGCCCGTGTCGCGCAGCGCTTCGATCAGCGCCTCGGGAATGCCGCACAGCCCGAAACCGCCGACGGCGAACGTCTGCCCGTCCTTGACGATGTCCTCGAGCGCGGCTTTCGCGCTGGGATAGACCTTGTTCATCTGAATGTCCCTTCCATGTTGAACCAACTGAAAATCGGTTTTTTGACGCCGCGTTCGCGCTGTCAGGAGCGCGTCGCACGGCCTTTTCGCATGGCGAAAGAGTACTTTGGCGCGGTGATCCGGCACAATACGCAAAAATACATAAGTCTTTGCCCGCGCGCGTTTGGTTCCCGGCGCCTTTTTCGCCGCGAAACGCAAGCGCCCGCGCGCCCGATTTCACATGCGTGCACTGGATTATCAAACCGCGTTTCACCTCGCGCCCGTCGGGCTCGTGCTTTCGCGCGAGCGCATCATCGAGGACTGCAACGAGCAGCTCTGCGCGATATTCGGTTTCGCGCGTGAGGCGCTCATCGGCAAGTCGTTCGAGGTGTTATATCCGTCGCCGGACGAGTTCGCGCGCATCGGTGAGCGCATCGCGGCGCATATCAGCAAGGAAGGCACTTACAGCGACGACCGGATCATGAAGCGGAGAAACGGTGAACTCTTCTGGTGCCACGTGACCGGGCGCGCCCTCGATCGGGCCGCGCCGCATGCGGCGGGCGTCTGGACGTTCGAAGACTTGAGCGCGACGCGGCGGGTCGCGATCGAACTGACGCCGCGCGAGCGGGAGATTGCCGCGCAGCTCGTGACCGGCAAGACGAGCAAGCAGATCGGCCGCGTGCTCGATATCAGCCCGCGCACGGTCGATATCTACCGCGCGCGGCTCATGAGGAAGTACGACACGGGCAATGCCACCGAACTTCTACAGCGGCTGCTCGGCACCTGAGGCATTCAGACCGACCCCGCGCGATCACGACGCCACCGGTATGGCCTTCTCGATGGTCTGCCGCATGAAATCCGGAATCGGCAGCGACTTGCCCGCGGCATAGTCGATCCACACGATCCTCGCCGCGCCACGCGCGTAGAGCACGCCGGGCGCATCGGCGCGATAGAGCTCGAAGCGCGTGTCGAAGCTGCTGCGTCCGGGCTTGCCGACGGACATCCGGCCGATCACGTCGCCGGGATAATGGAGCTGCTTCAGAAACTCCATCGACGCATTCACGATCACCGGCCCTTGCCCCTCGCCATTGCCGCCCGCGATGCCGAGTCGTTCGAACCACGAGATGCGCACCTGTTCCATGTAGCGGAAAAAGACCGTGTTGTTGACGTGGCCGAACGCGTCCATGTCGCCCCAGCGGATCGGCATGGACACATCGATGACGGTGTGAAATTGGCTGTCGGTGCTCATGGACTGCTCTACAGTTGCAAGTGTAAAAAAGAGAAAACCGCTCAGAGCGAAAAGCCATCGTCCGCCGAGATCACCGAGCCGTTCATGAACTGCGATTCGTCGGCTGCGAGCAGCAGCAGCAGACCGTCGAGATCGTCAGGCGAACCCAGGCGGCGGCGCGGCAGCATCGAAATGAGCTTCTGTCCCTGCTCGGTCTTCCAGTGATGATGATTGATTTCGGTGTCGATGTAACCCGGGCAGATCGCGTTGACGTTGATGCCGTGGCGGCCCCATTCGAGCGCCATCGCCTTGGTCATCTGCACGACGGCGGCCTTGCTCATCGCATAGAGGCCAATCTGCGGGAACACGCGCAAGCCGGCCACGGACGCCACGTTGATGATGCGATACGCCGGCTTGGCCGCGCCGTTGCCGCGCATGATCATGCGCTTCGCGACTTCCTGCGCGACGAAAAACGCGCCCCGCACGTTCGTGCCGAAGACGAACTCGAAGTCAGCGGGCGTGACCTCCGTGAGCTTCTGCGTGGTCGACACACCCGAGTTATTGACGAGGATGTCGATGGTACCCGCTTCGGTCTCCGCATGTGCAACCGCCGACTTGACGCTCTGGTAATCCGTCACATCGAGCGAGACGACGTGCGCCGCGCCGCCCGACGCCTCGATTTCGGCGCGCAGTTCCTTCAGGCGCTCGGTGCGACGGCTCGCGAGCACCACCTTGGCGCCTGCCTGCGACAGCACTTGTGCGAAACGCTTGCCCAAACCACTGGACGCGCCGGTGATCAGCGCGACCTTGCCTTCCAGGTTGATCGAACGGCCCATTGTGCTTCCTTTTTATGGTTGGCTCAGCCCTGACGGGCGCACAGACGCGCCGATGCGGGCTATAAGCATCAACACCGATAGCGCGGGTGTCGTGGATAATAGTACGATCGTGCTAAATTGGCGAGCTTTTGGTTGCAGCCCGCTTCGCCTTCCCTGAAAATACGCGATCCCGAAAGGGCATTCTAACGGTACATAGGAGCATTGATGACCCCGGCGAGCCTCATCGAGCAGTACGGTCCCCGCGAATCGATGGAATACGACGTCGTCATCGTTGGCGGGGGACCAGCCGGTTTGTCGGCGGCCATCCGGTTGAAGCAACTGGCGGAGGAGAAAGGCGTCGAAATCGGCGTGTGCGTGCTGGAGAAAGGCTCCGAGATCGGCGCGCACATTCTGTCCGGCGCGGTGATGGACCCGCGCGGCCTCTCCGAACTCATTCCCGACTGGAAGGAAAAAGGCGCTCCGCTCGACGTCGAGGTGACCGAGGACCGGTTCCTTTTCCTGACGCAGAGCGACGCGAAGCAGGTGCCGAACTGGCTGCTTCCCGACAACTTCAAGAATCACGGCAACTACGTCATCAGCCTCGCGAACGTGACGCGGTGGCTCGGCCAGCAGGCCGAGGCGCTCGGGGTGGAGATCTTTCCGGGCTTTCCGGCCGCCGAAGTGCTCTATGCCGAGGACGGTTCGGTGCGCGGGGTCGTCACGGGCAACATGGGCGTCGGCAAGGATGGCGAGCCGACCGAGAATTTCCAGCTCGGCATGGAACTGCACGCGAAATACACGCTTTTCTGCGAAGGCGCGCGCGGGCATCTCGGCCGTCAACTGGTCGACAAGTTCAAGCTCAACCAGAATTCCGATCCGCAGGTGTATGGCATCGGCATCAAGGAGCTGTGGGAAATCGATCCGGTCAAGCACAAGCCGGGACTCGTGATCCACACAGCCGGTTGGCCGCTCGAACCCGACACCTACGGCGGCTCGTTCCTCTACCACATGGACAACAATCAGGTGGTGGTGGGCTTTGTCGTCGGGCTGGGGTATTCGAATCCGTATCTGTCGCCGTTCGAGGAATTCCAGCGCTACAAGACGCATCCGTCGATCCGACCGTTCCTCGAAGGCGGCAAGCGCATTTCTTACGGCGCGCGGGCGATCACCGCGGGCGGCCTCATGTCGCTGCCAAAGCTCGCGTTCCCGGGCGGCGCGCTCGCGGGCGACGACGCGGGCTTTCTCAACGCATCGCGCATCAAGGGCAGTCACGCGGCGATCAAGTCCGGCAAGATGGCTGCCGAAGCCGCGTTCGAAGCCGTGCAGGCGGGCCGCCAGAACGACGAACTCACTGCTTACCCCGAAGCGTTCGACAGTTCGTGGCTCAAGACCGAGCTGTATCGCGCGCGCAACTTCAAGCAGTGGATGAGCAAGGGCCTCTACCTCGGCACCTTCATGGTCGGCCTCGAGCAAAAGGTGATGGGCGGCAACGTGCCGTGGACGCTGCATCATCAGCATTGGGATCACGAGATGCTGAAGCCGGCGTCGCAGTGCAAGCCGATCGTCTATCCGAAGCCCGATGGCAAGCTCACGTTCGACCGTCTCTCGTCGGTGTTCATCTCGAACACGAATCACGAAGAGAATCAGCCAGCGCATCTGACGCTGAAGGATCCGAGCGTGCCGGTCAACGTGAACCTGCGCACCTATGCCGGTCCGGAAGGCCGCTACTGCCCGGCGGCGGTGTACGAGTTCGTCAAGTCCGACGACGGCAACGAGCGCCTGCAGATCAACGCGCAAAACTGCGTGCACTGCAAGACGTGCGACATCAAGGACCCGACGCAGAACATCGTGTGGGTTACGCCGGAAGGCGGCGGCGGGCCGAACTATCCGAACATGTGATTTCTGCTTCGCCGAAAGAAAACGGGCGCCGGTCGTTGAGACCGGCGCCCGTTTTTTTAATGCTTCGACTTATTCCGTCGGTGCTTGCGCCGCTATCTTGGGCGTGTCGACCACGACATCGCCGCATTGCGCCCGATGACGCAGCGCGTGATCCATCAGCACGAGCGCGAGCAGCGCTTCGGCGATCGGCGTAGCGCGAATGCCGACGCACGGATCGTGACGCCCGAAGGTCTCGACGGTCGCGCTCGCGCCTTGCTTGTCGATCGACTGACGCGGCGTGCGAATGCTCGAGGTCGGTTTGATCGCGATCGACACCCTGATGTCCTGTCCGCTCGAAATGCCGCCGAGAATACCGCCCGCGTTGTTGGCCGCGAAGCCTTCGGGCGTCATCTCGTCGCCGTGCTGCGAACCGCGTTGCGCGACGCTTGCGAAGCCCGCGCCGATCTCGACGGCCTTCACTGCATTGAGGCCCATCATCGCGTGAGCGATGTCGGCATCGAGCCGGTCGTACAGCGGCTCGCCGAGTCCGACGGGCACCCCCGTCGCAACGACCTCGATGCGCGCGCCCACGGAATCGCCATCACGGCGCAGTCCGTCCATGTACGCTTCGAGTTGCGGCACGATTTCGGCATTCGGCGAGAAGAACGGGTTCTCGGGCACGTGCTGCCAGTCGACGAACGGAATCTCGATTTCACCCAGCGCGCTCATGCAGCCGCGCGTCTCGAGACCGAACTTCTCGCGCAGCCACTTCTTCGCGACCGCGCCCGCGGCGACGGTCGGCGCAGTGAGACGCGCCGACGAACGGCCGCCGCCGCGATAGTCGCGCACGCCGTACTTCTGCCAATAGGTGTAGTCCGCATGACCCGGCCGGAACGTCTGAGCGATGTTGCCATAGTCCTTGCTGCGCTGATCGGTATTGCGGATCAGGAGCGCGATGGGCGTGCCGGTCGTCACGCCTTCGAACACGCCGGAGAGAATTTCGACCTGGTCCGCTTCCTGACGCTGCGTGACATGACGCGACGTGCCGGGGCGGCGGCGATCGAGTTCGATCTGGATATCGGCTTCGGTGAGCGCCATGCCGGGCGGGCAGCCGTCGATCACGCAGCCGATCGCCGGACCATGCGACTCGCCGAAGTTCGTGACGGTGAAAAGCGTGCCAAGGGTATTGCCGGACATGAGCGTCGACCTGAAAGAAGTGTCGGGGGAAACCGATATTATGCCAGCGCCGCCGCGCTCAGCGCCTTGCGCCGCGCAGCGCGCTCACCACGTCCTGCAGATGTTGCGGCGTCACGTCCTCGGGCGCGATCGGCTCGCCGACCGCGAGCGTCAGCCGCGTCATCGCGCCGCGCTGAATCGGACGCGGCCATTGCGCATCCTCGTGGCGCGAGAACACGCTGCCCCAGAGCCCGCGCAGCGCCATCGGCACGACGGGCGCGGGATGACGCCGCAGAATCTCCGAGACGCCATGCCGGAACGGATTGATCTCGCCGGTGCGCGTCAGCTTGCCTTCAGGAAAGATGCAGACGAGATCGCCCGCTTTGAGCGCCTGCCCGCATGCTGCGTAGGCGCGTTCGAGCATGTCGGCGTTTTCATGCGCGGGCGCGACCGGGATCGCCTTCACATGCCGGAACATCCAGCCGACGAACGGCGTCCGGAAAATGCGGTAATCCATCACGAAGCGGATCGGCCGCGGGCTTTCGGCCATGATGACGACCGCGTCGACGAAACTCACGTGATTGCACACGAGCACGGCCGCGCCATGCGAGGGGATACGCTCGGCGCCGACGAGACGAATGCGGTAGAACGTGTGCACCAGAATCCACGCGATAAAGCGCAGCAGAAACTCGGGCACGAGCGAATAGATATAGACGGCGACGACGACATTGAGGAGCGCGGTGGCCAGAAAGAGCCCCGGAATGCCGACGCCGAACGACGTGAGCGCAAGCGCCATCAGCGCGGAGACGATCATGAAAAACGAGTTGAGGATATTGTTCGCCGCGATGATGCGCGCCCGGTGAGTGGGCTGACTGCGCGCCTGAATCAGCGCATAGAGCGGCACGCTGTAAAAACCGCCGAACATCGCGAGCAGGAACAGGTCCGCGAGAATGCGCCAGTGGGGCAGCGCGAGCAGGAATTCGCCGACGTCGAGCAAGTGCCCCGCGGGCGCGATGCGGTGGCTCGCGAAGAAAAGATCGATCGCGAACACGCTGATGCCGATCGAGCCCAGCGGCACGAGCCCGATCTCGACGCGGCGCTTCGACAGCCGCTCGCACAACAGCGATCCCGTACCGATGCCGATGGAAAACGTCGCGAGAAGAATGGTCACGACATCGGGATCGGCAGACAGCACATCCTTCGCGAAATTGAAGAAAGACGTGAGGAAGGTCGCCCCGACGAACCAGAGCCACGAAATCCCGAGCAGGCTGAGAAACACGGTGCGATCGGCCCGCGCGAGCTTGAGATTGCGCCACGTCTCGGAAAACGGATTCCAGTTGATGCGCAGCTCCGGCTGCGACGCGTCCGACTTCGGTACGAACGCCGAGGCCACGCGCCCGATGATCGCGAACGCGACGCACGCGACGGCGAGGAGCATCGCGCCGTGCTCCATCGCGCCCGCCGCCGCCCCGCCGATGATCGTGCCGATCAGGATCGCGACGAACGTGCCCATTTCGACGAGCCCGTTGCCGCCGACGAGTTCATGCGAATCGAGATGCTGCGGCAGATATGCATACTTCACCGGCCCGAAGACGGTCGAGTGGACGCCCATCAGAAAGGTGCATGCGTAAAGAAGCGGCGCGCTGTGCATCAGGAAGCCCGCGCCGCCGATCAGCATCACGACGATCTCGAAGGTCTTCACGAGGCGCGCGAGCACGGCTTTGTCATACTTGTCGGCGATCTGCCCGGAGGTTGCGGAGAACAGCACGAACGGTACGATGAAGATCGCGGAAATCAGGAACGCGGCCGTCTTCGGATCGACGCCGGAAAAACGCGCGGCCTGGAAGGTGACGAGCGATGTGAAGCCGACCTTGAAGATGTTGTCGTTCATCGCGCCGAGGAACTGCGTCCAGAAGAACGGCGCGAAACGGCGCTCGCGCAGGAGGCGGAACTGGCTTTCGCCTTCGTGCGAACGTCGGGAAGTGCGCGACGAGGCGCGCATCGGTTTGTCACTCATGTCTTGTGTACAGGTTGAGTTCGGCGTTGATCCGTGCATACGGCGATCGAATCCGAATGAAACGAGAACCAGGCCGAAGGCTCGCCTTGCTGCCGGCCAGACGAAAAAAAGCGCGCCATGAGGGCGCGCTGCGAACACTGCATTCTGCGCGAAGCATCGGCTCGTACATCATGCCGCGAAGCGCGACGCCTCGCGGCACGACATCGACGCTCAGCGGGCTTCTTCCTGCTGCTCGGGCCAGTCGCGAATATAAGCCTTCAACATGCGATTTTCGAAGCCCTGCTCTTCCACGACGGCCTTGGCCACGTCGTAGAACGAGATGACGCCCATCAACTGACGATTCTCCATGACAGGCAGATAGCGCACGTGATGCTCCAGCATCATGCGGCGCACTTCGTTTACATCCGTTTCCGGCGTGCACGTGAGCGGATGGTCGTCCATGATCTTGCGGATGGTCGTGGCGCCGACCGAGCCGCTGTTGTTGTGCAAGGTCAGGATGATCTCGCGGAAGGTCAGCATGCCGACCAGGTCGCCGTACTCCATCACGACGAGCGAGCCGATATCGTGCGCAGCCATCGTGTCGATCGCGTCGGAGAGCGGCGTATCGGGTGTCACCGTAAAGAGCGTGTTGCCCTTTACTTTCAGAATGTCGCTGACTCGCATGACTGTCTCCTCGCGAAATGCCTGTTCGGATGCTCAAACGGTGATGAAACCATAGGTCGATGCTATCGGAAAGGCTCGCAAAAAGAAAGCGAACAAGGCCCGCATCAGCCGAACGGACAAGGCTTTGCGCGTTTTTTGACAAGCGTTCGCCCTAGGTTTGGGCACGCGCTTCCGATGTTACGATGATTGACCCTCATTTTTGCCGCATGCCGGCGCCGCCTCGCGCGCCGGCCGCCTATGATGCCAGCCAATCGTTTCGACACGCTCGCGCTGCATGCGGGCGCCGCGCCCGACCCCGCCACCGGCGCGCGCGCGACGCCGATTTATCTGACCACCTCGTTCACCTTCCGTGACAGCGATCACGCCGCGGCGCTCTTCAACATGGAGCGTTCGGGGCATGTGTATTCGCGCATCTCGAATCCGACCGTCGCGGTGTTCGAGGAACGCGTCGCGGCGCTCGAAGGCGGCGTCGGCGCCATCGGCACGGCGAGCGGCCAGGCCGCGCTGCATCTCGCCATCGCGACGCTGATGGGCGCGGGTTCGCATATCGTCGCATCGAGCGCGCTATACGGCGGCTCGCACAACCTGCTGCATTACACGCTGCGGCGCTTTGGCATTGAGACGACTTTCGTCCCGCCGCACGATCTCGACGCGTGGCGCGCCGCCGCGCGGCCGAACACGCGGCTTTTCTTCGGCGAAACGCTCGGCAATCCGGGCCTCGACGTGCTCGATATCGCGGGCGTCGCGGAAATCGCGCACGAGCACGCAGCGCCGCTGCTCGTCGATTCCACCTTCACCACGCCTTATCTGTTGCGCCCGTTCGAGCATGGCGCGGACCTCGTCTATCACTCCGCCACCAAATTTCTGGGCGGCCACGGGACGACGATCGGGGGCGTGCTCGTCGACGGCGGCACCTTCGATTTCACCGCGAGCGGGCGCTTTCCGGAGTTCAGCGAGCCTTACGACGGCTTTCACGGCATGGTGTTCGCCGAAGAGAGCACGGTCGCGCCGTTCCTGCTGCGCGCCCGGCGCGAGGGCCTGCGTGATTTCGGCGCGTGCCTGCATCCGCAAGCGGCCTGGCAACTGCTGCAAGGCATCGAGACGTTGCCGCTGCGCATGGATCGGCATGTCGCGAATACGCGCAAGGTGATCGAGTTCCTGCTGAGCTCGCCGGCAGTTGAAGGCGTGGCCTATCCGGAACTGCCGACGCACCGCGATCGCGCGCTCGCCGCGCGTCTGCTGCCACGCGGCGCGGGAGCGGTGTTCAGCTTCGATTTGAAGGGCGGCGTGCCGGCGGCGCGCAAGTTCATCGAAACGCTCACGCTGTTTTCGCATCTCGCGAACGTCGGCGATGCGCGCTCGCTCGTGATCCATCCCGCCTCGACCACGCACTTCCGCATGGACGCCGCCGCGCTCGAAGCCGCGGGCATCGGGCCGGGGCGCATCCGTCTTTCGATCGGACTCGAGGACCCGGACGATCTCATCGACGATCTCAAGCGCGGGCTGAAGGCCGCCCAGAAAGCCGCTGAAAGCGGTCAGGACGCCGGCGCGGCCGCGCCGCTCGGGAGCCGCGCATGATCCTCGACGTCCACGGCCGCGCCGCCTACGCCTACACCGGCGGCAAATCGCTCGACGCCGCCCGGCCCGCCATCGTATTCATCCACGGCGCCGAGCACGACCACAGCGTATGGGCGCTGCAGACGCGCTATTTCGCGCATCACGGCTTCGGCGTGCTGGCGCTCGACCTTCCGAGTCACGGACGAAGCGACGGGCCGGCGCTGCCGACCATTGGCGAGCTTGCCGACTGGGTGATCGCCGTACTCGACGCGGCGAATGTGCAAAAAGCGATGTTCGTCGGCCACAGCATGGGTTCGCTGATCGCGCTCGACGTCGCGGGCCGCTATCCCGCGCGCGCGACAGGCCTAGCCCTGCTCGCGACCGCCGCGCCGATGGCCGTCTCCGACACGCTGCTCGACGCCGCGCGCGAGCACGAGCCCGAGGCGATCGCGATGGTCAATCAGTGGTCGCATTCCACGATCGCCGCGAAGCCGTCCAGTCCCGCGCCCGGTTTCTGGTTGCAAGGCGTGAACCAGCGGCTCATGGAGCGCGTAAGCCTGCGCGGCGAAGCGCTCTTGTTTCATACCGATTTCAGCGCCTGCAACACTTACGCGGATGCCCTCGAACGCGCGGCCGCCGTGCGCTGCCCGGTGTGCGTCGTGAGCGGCAAGCGCGACATGATGACGCCGCCGCGCGCCGCCCGACCGCTCGTCGATGCGCTCAGGAAGGCCGGTGCCACGGTGCAATCGGTGGAACTCGACGCCGGGCACGCGCTGATGTCCGAGCAGCCCGACGCGACGCTCGACACATTGTTCGCGTTCGCACTCGCCTGCCTCAAAACGGACACGAAGGCCGGCTGAACCGCGCGTGCGGCGGACCGCGCATGCTCGCTGCGGCCGCTTGCATGGCGCGCGCCGCAGTCGCAGAATGATTCTTGCCGGCCAATCGTCAGACAGGCGCACACCGCCTGCGCGACACCGGCTGCATCATCAGGGAGGCCGCCATGGCGCACACCGCACACGGTGAACATTTCGCGAATTTCGCCGAGTTCTATCCCTATTACCTCGACGAACACCGGAACCTGGTCTCGCGCAGGCTGCATTTCATCGGCTCACTCGGCGTGATCGGCTGCGTCGCGATGGCGGTCGCGACCGGCGACTGGCTCTGGCTGCCCGCGGCCGTCGTCTGCGGCTACGGCTTCGCGTGGATAGGCCATTTCTTTTTCGAGAAGAACCGCCCCGCGACGTTTCGCCATCCGGTCTACAGCCTGATGGGCGACTGGGTGATGTTCAAGGACATCTGCGTCGGCAAGATCTCGCTTTGATCCGCGCGCGACAAACGCCGGCATTCGCTCATGCGGGCTGCTCCGGCATCGACGAGCGCGGTGCCTCGCGCAGGCGCGGATTCGTGAGCGCGGACACTCGCGCGGCGATTAGCGAGCCGAGCGTGATCTCCAGCTTTTCGTTCTCCAGCGCGTTCATGAGCGCGGCGCAATCGACCTGCGCCGCGTCCAGCTTCAGTTGATATTCCAGTTCGGCGCGGTCGATCACGAACTGCTCGAAGAGCATCGTCACCGTGATCTGACTCGGATTGGCGATGAGGATGTAGCGCGGCATGCGCGAATCCTCCAGCCGGCCGATCCAGCCGAGCGCGTCGAGCCGTGCGATCAGGCGCGTCGACGTATCCAGATCGCAGCGCGCCATGCTGGAAAGCTGCAATGCGGTGTGGCCTGGTTTGCCTTCGTCGCGCGCCTCGACGAGCCGCGCGAGGATTTCGAGTGCGTCGAGCAGATCGCTGCCCGGAAAATCACGCCGATGATACTGGCCCGTGCGAATGGCGGGCAGCGCGGACGTGACCATCGCGCCGATGAGCGCGAACATCCAGCACAGATAGACCCACAGCAGGAACACCGGCAGCGCGGCGAATGCGCCATAGACAGCGGTATAGGTCGGAATGCGCCGCACGTAATAGCCGAAGCCGCGCTTGCCGAGTTCGAAAGCGACCGCCGCGATCAATCCGCCGACGATCGCATCGCGCCACTCCACCTTGCAGTTCGGCATGTAGACGTAAATGATCGTGAAGGCGAGCGCCGTGACCGGCAGCGAGAGGCCCGTCAGCGCCCATTCGACGATCGGCGGCATCAGGTTGTGCGAGCCCGCGAACGCGACCGAATGCGCAAACACGTAGGACGAGATGGACAGGCTGCAGCCGAAGAGAATCGGCCCGAGCGTGATGATCGACCAATAGACGAGCACGCGTTGCGCGATCGGACGCGCCTTCTTCACGCGCCAGATCACGTTGAACGCGGACTCGACCGTCATCATCGTCATGACGGAGGTCACGAACAGGATGATCATGCCGACGGTCGTGAGCCCCTTGGCCTTCGACGCGAACTGGTTCAGATACTTGAAGATCTGATCGTTGATCTGCGGCGGCATCAGATGCACCGCAAGGAAATCCTGCAGCGACGCCTGGAACGAACCGAAGATCGGGAACGCAGTGAAGAGCGCGAAGGCGACGGTGGCGAGCGGTACGAGCGACAGCACGCTCGTGAACGTGAGGCTGCCCGCCACTTGCGCGACGCGATCTTCGCCGATGCGTCGCGCGACGAAGCTGGCGAGCCGCTTGACCGCCGCGAGATCGATGGAAACGTGCTGCAAACGCATTCTCCCGTCATGGCGAAGCGCCTGCGCAAAGCCGCGTCTCGCCACGAAAATCACCCAATACCTATAATAGCCGTTCACTAAAAAAGCCTTATGAACGACATCCTCGTGCTCTATTACAGCCGCCACGGCGCGACCCGCGAGCTTGCCCTCGCGATTGCCCAAGGCGTCGACAGCGTGCCCGGCATGCAAGCCCGTGTGCGCACGGTTGCGCCGGTCTCCGCCGTCTGCGAAGCCACCCACCCCGACATTCCCGCCGACGGCCCGCCGTACGCCGAGCTGCGCGATCTCGAAGAATGCGCGGGCCTCGCGCTCGGCTCGCCGACGCGCTTCGGCAACATGGCCGCGCCGCTCAAATACTTCCTCGACGGCACGACGCCGCAGTGGCTTTCCGGCGCGCTGGCGGGCAAGCCCGCGAGCGTCTTCACGTCGACCGGGAGTCTGCACGGCGGTCAGGAAAGCACGCTGCTCTCGATGATGCTGCCGCTCTTGCACCACGGCATGTTGATCGTCGGCATCCCGTACACCGAGTCGCGGCTGACCACGACGCAAAGCGGCGGCACGCCCTACGGCGCGTCGCATCACGCGCGCGCGGGCAGCGACGAAAACCAGCTCCACGGCATTTCCGCCGACGAGAAGGCGCTGGCCATCGCGCTCGGCGCCCGGCTTGCGCGCACCGCGCTCAATCTTGTGCGCGGCGCTCGCTCGGCATGAACTTGCCGCTGAACGCACCCGCCGCCGCGAATCCGCGATCGAACGCCGCGTTCGCACTGGCCGCGCTCGCGAGCCTCGTGGCGCTCATTGCGCTCGCGCTCGCCTGGGAACTCTGGCTCGCACCGCTGCGGCCCGGCGCGTGGGCGCTCGCGTTGAAGGGGCTGCCGCTGGCGTGCGCGCTGCCGGGCGTCGCGCGCAAGAACGTCTACACGCTGCAATGGGCGTCGATGCTCGTACTTCTTTATCTGGCCGAAGGCGTCGTGCGTGGCATGACCGACGCGGGTCTGTCCGCTTCGCTCGCCTGGCTCGAAGCGCTCCTCGCCCTTGCCTTCTTCGTTTGCGCGCTCGCTTACGTCGCGCCTTTCAAACGCGCGGCCCGGTTGAACGCACGTTCGAAAAAAAGCTGATCCAGCCGCTTTTCTGAAGTCTGCATCGCCAGGACGTGATGCTTTTTAGCACGAAACGCGTGCCGACGCGCGTGCCTATGCCATTCGGACGAGGGTGGCGCGCCGCATCACTGCGCGATACTGTGCACTACGCTCCATCGGATTCCTTGCTCATCTGACATGACCGCAACTGAAGCTTTCATCGCCGCCTGCGCCGACGTTCTCGGCACGCCGCACGTCCTCACCGACGCCCACGATACCGAGCCCTACCTCGTCGACTGGCGCAAGCGCTATCGCGGCAGTGCATGCGCCGTGCTGCTGCCCGCCGACACGATGCAGGTCGCGGCAGTCGTGCGGCTCGCACGCGAGCATCGCATCGCGATCGTGCCGCAGGGCGGCAACACCGGTCTCGTCGGCGGTGCAACGCCCGATGCGAGCGGCGCGCAAGCGGTCCTGAGCCTGAAGCGGCTTAATCGCATTCGCAACGTCGATCCGCACAACAACACGATGACCGTCGAAGCGGGCGTCGTGCTCGCCGAAATTCAGGCGCACGCCCAAAGCGCGCAACGGCTCTTCCCCTTGAGTCTCGCCGCCGAAGGCAGTTGCACGATCGGCGGCAATCTCTCCACGAACGCGGGCGGCACCGGCGTGCTGCGCTACGGCAACACGCGCGAGCTGTGCCTCGGACTCGAAGTCGTGACGCCTCAAGGCGAAATCTGGGACGGCCTGCGCGGACTGCGCAAGGACAACACCGGCTACGATCTGCGCGATCTCTACATCGGCGCGGAAGGCACGCTCGGCATCATCACGGCGGCGGTCATGAAGCTGCATCCGGCGCCGGTCGCCAGGGTCACGGCGCTGGCCGGACTTGCGACGCCGCACGCCGCGCTCGATTTCCTCTCGCTGGCGCTACACCACGCGGGCGCGCTGCTGACCGGCTTCGAGCTCATGTCCGACTTCTCGATGCGCCTCGTCGGCAAGCATTTCCCGCAACTGCGCTATCCGTTCGACGAGCCGCACGGGCAGACCGTCCTGCTCGAACTCTCCGACAGCGAAAGCGATGCGCACGCGCGCGCCCTTTTCGAGCGGCTGATGGAAGAAGCGCTCGAAAAGGGCATCGTGGAGAACGCCGTCGTCGCGGAGAGTCTCGCGCAGTCGCAGGCCTTCTGGAGCTTGCGCGAGCATATTCCGCTCGCGCAGGCGGAAGAAGGCCTGAACATCAAGCATGACATTGCCGTGCCCATTTCGAGCATCGGCCGCTTCATCGACGAAACCGATGCGATCATCGCGGACACGGTGCCCGGCGTGCGCATGGTGACGTTCGGCCATCTCGGGGACGGCAATCTGCACTACAACGTGCAGGCGCCCGAAGGCGTCGATGCGAAACAGTTCCTCGACGAGTTCCAGACGCCGATCAACGCGCTCGTGTACGACCAGGTGCACAGGCATCGCGGCAGCATCAGCGCCGAGCACGGTCTCGGGCAGTTGAAAGTCGATGAAGCGATGCACTACAAGTCGCCGGTCGAAGTGCGCCTCATGCAGACGATCAAGGCCGCGCTCGATCCGGACAACCTGATGAATCCCGGCAAGGTCGTGCGCTCGCGCGCGTCGTCCGCGAAGGAGAACATCGCATGAAGATTCGCGTGCTATCCGATCTGCATCTCGAATGCGACGAGCCGCTGGCGATCCCCTACGCCGAGGCCGATCTCGTCGTGCTGGCGGGCGATATCCACAATCACGCCGAAGGCTTGCGCTGGGCCGCGGAAAATTTCGGTTCCGATGTGCCCGTCATCTACGTGCCCGGTAATCACGAGTACTACGACGCCGAGTTCGGCGCGATGGAAGCAGCGATGCAGGACGCCGCGCGCAGCGTCGACAACGTGCACTATCTGAACAATGCGTCGCTGGTGGATCGCCGTGGGGCATGGCGTGTGCTCGGCACGACGCTCTGGACGGACTTCGCGCTGTTCGGATCCAGTGACGCGGAGATCGAAAACGCCAAAGAGGCGTGCACGAAGGTCATGCTCGATTACAAAGGCCTGATCCAGCTCGCATGGCCCGAGCCCGACGGCGAGCCCCGCGAGTTCACACCCGACGATTCCCTCGCCCTGCACGAACAGGCTCGCGCCTGGCTCGAAGGCGAACTCGCGAAGCCGTTCGCGGGCCAGACGATCGTCGTCACGCACCACGCGCCGATGCGCGAAAGCCTCGCGCGGCGCTACGCGGAAGATCTCGTATCGGCGGGCTTCGTCAATCATCTGCCATCGCTCGCGCGTGCGCCCGCATCGCTGTGGATTCACGGTCATACGCATACATCGTTCGATTACGTCGTCGAGGGCACGCGCGTCGTGTGCAATCCGCGCGGCTATTTCGACCGCCGCCGCCAGCAGTGGGAGAATCCCGAGTTCGCGTGGGACAAGGTCGTCGAGATCTAGCGCAGCAACGCGTCAGAAGCACGGAAACCGTGTTGGACTTTGCGGAGGAACGCCATGTGCGGCCGAATCAGCCAGTACCGACTGCCGATGCATTACGCGCAACGCCTGCATCTGAAAAATCCGTTCGTCCTCGTGGACGCCGCCGACAGGCGTCCGGGCTATAACCTCGCACCGGGCACGCATCCGCTCGCCATCTATCCCGACGAAACCATCCGCGCGGTTCATTGGGGCTACTGCCCGCCGTGGGCCATACAGAAGAAGCTGCCGCAGACCATCAACGCGCGCGTCGAAACCGCCGCGACGAGCGCGTATTACAAGCATTTATGGAGGAAGGCGCGCATTCTCGTGCCGGCCGATGGCTGGTTCGAATGGCGCATCGAGCCGCGTCCGACAGATCCGGCGACGAAGCCCTTCAAGCAACCGTATTTCATTCAGCGCGCCGACGGCGAGCCGATGTACCTCGCGGCGCTCACCAGCATCACGCGCGACGAGGACGCCGCGGCCCCCGGCGCGGGCTTCGTCATCGTGACGGCGGCGGCGGACGAAGGCCTGATCGATGTGCACGACCGCCGTCCGCTCGTGTTTTCGCCCGCCGTCGCGCGACGCTGGCTCGATCCCGGCGCATCACTCGAGGATCTCGCGGCGCTCGTCAAGGCGGACGGCGTGTCGGCGTCGCACTTCGTGTGGCATCGCGTTTCGAGCGACGTCAATCGCGCGATTAACGACGAGCCGCGACTCATCGAGCCGCTCGAAACGCAGCTCTGACCACCGTCCCGCGAAGATCAGCGATCGTGAGGGTCGCGCATGCGCCGCGCAAGCGCCTCCCGATCGTCGTCGATGCGCACCGGAACGAGGCGCCGCTTCGCGTTGCGCTCCGACTGGGCGCGCGTGGCGTTGAAGAGATCGCGCGACGCCGGAACGGCGATCAACACCAGAAGCGCGGCGAGTGCGAGCAGAAGTGGCGTACTCATGTGATTTATCCCGGTAGAAATGCGGTGGAACCAGTGCAGAAAGTATCAAGCTGCGGGCACATCGTGCGTAAGCAAGTGTTGCGCTCCGGACTTTTTGGTAACTGACCGCGCACCGCTTCAGGCGACGACGAATTCCTTCAACGACTCGGTGTCCGCGGCGAGCGTGTCGGGCAGCGCCTCGCGCAGGAACTCCACCCACGTGCGGATCTTCGCGTCGAGATACTGGCGCGACGGATAAAGCGCGTATACGTTCAGCTCCTGCATCGTGTATTGCGGCAACACGCGCACGAGCGTGCCCGCGCGCAGGCCGGGAAGCGCGGACGAAGTCGGCAGCACGCCGATGCCCATGCTCTCGCGGATCGCCACGACCATCGCCTCCGCGACGTTCACCGTGAACGTCGACGGGCCGAGACTCACCGTTTCCTGCCCGTTCGGGCCGTCGAACACCCAGCGATCCGGCGGAAACACCGGCGTCATCAGATGCAGGCAGGTATGGCGCACGAGATCGGAGAGCACGTGCGGGGCGCCGTGCTGCTCGATATAAGCCGGCGAAGCGCACGCGATGCTGAACACCGAGCCGAGCCGCGCCGACACGAGTCCGGAGTCCGGCAGATCGGACGCGAGCACGACGGACACGTCGTAGCCTTCGTCGAGCAAATCCGGCACGCGCTGCGCGAGCGTCAGATCGACCTGCACGGAAGGATGGCGCTGCTGATAGCGCGAGATCATCGGCACGATGTAGTGCTGGCCGAAGCTCGTCATCGAATGAACCTTGAGCTTGCCCGAGGGACGCGCGTGGGCGTCGCCGGCCTCGGCTTCCGCCTGATCGACATAGGCCAGGATCTGCTCGCAGCGTTGCAGATAGCGCTCTCCGGCTTCGGTGAGCGCGATGCGCCGCGTCGTGCGATTCAGCAAGCGCGCGCGCAGGTGCGCTTCGAGGTCCGATACGGCCCGCGAAGCGTAGGCCGTCGTCGTATTGAGATGCTGCGCGGCCGCGGTGAAGCTGCCCGCTTCGACGACCCGCACAAATACGCGCATGTTCTGGAGCGTGTCCATGGCGCTTTTCCGTCTTCAAGAACTGTTCGTGGGTCGAATTGTTGCACGTCAGGCAACAACGATTATGACATCCATCGTAAAAATGCTTTGCATCCTTACGGGTTATTCGACAATCCACGCAAAAATATAATCACTTCCTTGAATCTAATTCCAATTCGGGAGTGAATCGTGGGAGGGCGAGTCTTCAGAAGCGCTGGGTGCGCCGCCGTTCTTACAGCCATATTAACAATTGCCGGGTGCGCGAGCACGGGCAGGATCGCGCCGCAAGACTCGCTCACGGACGCATCCACGCTCGACGCCGGCAGCGCCATTCGCGCCGCCAATGCCGACGCCCGGTGGCCCGACGATCAATGGTGGCGCGCCTATCGCGACCCGCAGCTCGACGCCTGGATTTCACGCGCGACCCACGGCAGTCCCACACTCGCGATGGCCGCTGCACGCGTGCGCGAAGCGCAGCAACAGGCGGGCGTCGCGCGCTCCGAGCTCTTGCCGCAAGTGGACGGCGCGATGAGCGTCTCCCGCAAGAACTGGCCCAATAACGATTTCTACGGCCCCGGCCCGTTCGCCGACACGACGACTTGGGACAACACCGCCGGCCTCTCGCTGTCCTACAACCTCGACCTCTGGCATCGCGACGACAACAACGCCGAACGCGCGCTCGACGTCGCCCATGTGCGTGCCGCCGATGCGCGCGCCGCGCAGCTCGAGCTCGAAACGAACGTGGTGCGCGCGTACATCGGCTTCTCGCAGTCGTTCGCGCTGCTCGATATCGCGGAGGACACGCTCGCGCAGCAGGAGCGCATCGCCGATCTCGCGCGTCGGCGTCTGAAGGGCGGCCTCGGCACGCAGCTCGAAGTGAGCCAGGCCGAAGCGCCCCTGCCCGAGTACGAGCGTCAGGTCGATGTCTACAAGGAAGAAATCCAGCTCGCGCGCAATCAACTGGCCGCGCTCGCAGGCGAGGGTCCGGGCGCGGGTGAAGCGCTCACGCGTCCGGCGTTGTCGCTTGCGACGCCGCTGCCCCTGCCCTCCGCGCTGCCGGCGGAGCTCGTCGGGCATCGGCCCGATATCGTCGCGGCGCGCTGGATGGTCGCGGCGCAGGCGCGCGGCATCGACGTGGCGAAGGCCGGTTTCTACCCGAACATCAATCTCGCCGCGTCGCTGACACAGGCATTCGCGGGCGGTGCGCTGCTCAGCTTCCTGACGCGCGATGCGTCGGGCTACAGCTTCGGCCCGGCGATCTCGCTGCCGATCTTCGAAGGCGGACGCCTGCGCGCGCAGCTCGGTGCGGCATCGGCGCAGTACGATCAGGCCGTCGATCACTACAACGCGACGCTCGTCGCGGCGCTGAAGGACATTGCCGATCAGGTCGTGCGCGTGCATTCGCTCGACACGCAGCTCGAAGCGTCCGGCCGCTCCGTCGCCGCCGCGCGCAAGAACTACGATCTCGCGAACGAAGGCTACAAGCGCGGGCTCACCGATTACCTGAACGTGCTCGTTGCACAGTCGCAGTTGCTCAAGGCGCAGGACGGCCAGGCGCGCGTGCGCGCGCAACGGCTCGCCTCTTACGCGACGCTCACGTCGGCGCTCGGCGGCGGCATCGACGATCCGTCGAACGGGCCCGAACAGACCGCGCTCGCGCCGTCGAAGCACATCGGGCCGTTCAGCAAGGCGCGGAACTGAGCATGTCGACGCCCGCTACTTTCACCGAACGACCGTCGCTCAAGCTGGCTGTGCTCGACTGGGCGCGCACCGACGGCCTCGCGTGGGTCTACATCTTCAAGGCCGTGCTCGCCGCGCTTTTGGCGCTGTGGATCGCGATGCGCCTCGACATGCAGCAGCCGCGCACCGCGATGACCACCGTGTTCGTCGTGATGCAGCCGCAAAGCGGCATGGTGCTCGCCAAGAGCTTCTATCGCTTCTGCGGGACGATGGTCGGTCTCGTCGTGATGATGATTCTGATCAGCCTGTTCTCGCAGCAGCCGGTGCTGTTTCTTTCGGCGACGGCGCTCTGGGTCGGCATCTGCACGGCGGGCGCGGCGCGCAACCGCAACTTTCGCTCGTACGGCTTCGTGCTCGCGGGCTACACGGCCGCGCTGATCGGCATTCCGGCGGCGCAGCATCCGGAGGCCGCATATTTGTCGGCGCTCACGCGCGTCGGTGAAGTGACGCTCGGCATCGTGTGTTCCGGCGCGGTGAGCGCGCTCATCTTTCCGCAGCATGCGGGCGAGCAGGTCCGCACGACGGTGCGCCGGCGCTTCACGCAGTTCGTCGATTACGTGTGCCGCGCGCTGGCGGGCAAGATGGAACGCGCGCAGATCGAGCGGACGAATCTCGCGTTCGTGTCGGATATCGTCGGCTTCGAGGCCGCGCGCAGTGTGGCCGTGTTCGAAACCCCCGAATCGCGCATGCGCGGCGGGCGGCTCGCACGTCTGAACAGCGAGTTCATGAGCGCATCGACGCGCTTTCATGCGCTGCATCAGTTGATGAACCGGCTGCGCGAGAACGCGTCGGCGACGACCATCGCCGCGCTCGAGCCGTTCTTTCGCGAAGTGCCGCCGCTCTTCTCACTGTCGGGCGAGCCGGTGCGCAACGCCGCCGACGCCGCCCACGCCGCCGCGCAGTTACGCGAATACAAGGCCGCCCTGCCGAAGCGCGTGCGTGCGGCGCGTGCCGCGCTCGAAACGAATCCGGAGTTCGCGCAACTGGAGTTCGATACCGCGGCGGAACTGCTCTACCGCTTCGTCGACGACATGCTCGCGTATGCCGACACGTACGCGTCGCTGACATCGCCCTCGCACGAACGCGAGCGCTGGATCGCGCGCTACGTGCCGAAGACCAACCTGCTCGCGGCGGCCATCTCGGGCTTGCGCGGCGCGGTCGTGATGTTCGTCCTCTCCGCGTTCTGGATCGAAACCGCATGGCCGAGCGGCGGCACGATGGTGCTCAACGCCGCGGCCGTGTGCGCGCTCGCCTCGTCCTCGCCGCGCCCGACGCTCATGTCGGCGCAAATGGCCATCGGCACGATGCTCGCGGCCGTCGCCGGCATGATCGTCGTGTTCGGCGTGTTTCCGCATATCGACGGCTTCGCGATGATGTGCGCCGCGCTCGCGCCCGCCCTGCTGCTCGGCGCGTATCTGAGCACGCGGCGCACGCTCGCGGGCGTGGGCATCGGCTATTGCATCTTCTTCTGCTTTCTCGCGGGGCCGGACAACCTGGTCCACTACGATCCGACCGGCTTCATGAACGATGCGATCGCGCTCGTGCTGTCGATGATCGTCGCCGCGATCGCCTTCGCCGTGCTCCTGCCGACCGATGCGCCGTGGCTGCGTCATCTGCTGCTCGGCGATTTGCGGCGCGAAGTCGTGAACGCGCGCCGCGGACGTCTCGCGACCCTCACGACGCACTTTGAGAGCCGCACGCGCGATCTGCTCTCCCAGATCAACGCGCTCGCCAACGGCCGTCCGGAGTTGCAACGCGATGCGCTGCAATGGCTCTTCGCGGTGCTCGAATTCGGCAATGCGGTGATCGACCTGCGGCGGGGAACCGGGGACTTACCGATCGGGCGCGGCTCGGTCGATGCGACGCTCGATGCGGTCGCGCGGCTCTTCGATCGACCGCAGGCGAAGCGCTTCGACGCCGCGCTCGCCGCCACGGAACGCGCGATCTCCGATATCCAGGCGCTGCTCGTCCTGGCCGAGCGGCCGCGCGAGGAAAGACATCGGTTAGAGCGCATCGCGAGTCATCTGCATTTCATCCGCACCGCGCTGCTCGATCACGAATCACCGTTCGCCCGGTTTGCGCCTGCCGGGAAACACACGCATGAAGGAGCGCTCCATGTTTGCGCGTAACGTCGCGATTCTCGAAGCCTATGTGCCGACGATCCTGCTGCTCTTCATCGCAGGCGCGATGATCACGTGGGTCGTCGACCGCGTGCTCGCGCTGACCGGACTCTATCGCGTGGTCTGGCATCCGGCGCTTTTTCGCGCAAGCCTGCTCGTGTGCATCTGCGGCACGCTCGGACTCGTCGCTTACGCGTAAGCGGCATCACTTTTCATACAAGCTGAAAAAGAGTTGCATCATGATTCTTCGGAAAATCATCGGCGTCGTTTTGACGATCGCCATTTTCGCCGTCGCGCTCATCATCGGGCGCGTGCTCTGGGTGCATTACATGGATGAGCCGTGGACGCGCGATGGCCGCGTGCGCGCGGATGTCGTCGATGTCGCGCCGGATGTGTCGGGCGCGGTCGTGCAGTTGCCGGTTCGCGACAACCAGCTCGTGAAGAAAGGCGATCTCCTGATGGAGATCGATCCGTCGCACTATCAGATCGCGGTCGAGCAGGCGCAGGCGAACGTTGCGGCGCGCGCGGCCGAATTGCGCATGCGCCGTGCGGATGCCGCGCGCCGCGCCGATATGGACAGTCAGGTCGTGTCGAAGGAAGCGCGTGAGAACGCGATGCAGACCGCATCGACCGCACAAGCGCAGTTGCAACAGGCGCAGGCCGCGCTCGATGCCGCGAAGCTCAATCTCGAACGCACGAAGGTGTTCTCGCCGGTCGATGGTTACGTGACGAACCTGAACGTGTTTCGCGGCGATTACGCGACGGCGGGCGCAGCCAAGCTTGCGATCGTCGACAGCCATTCGTTCTGGGTGTACGGCTATTTCGAGGAAACGAAGCTGCCGCGTGTGCGCATCGGCGACAAGGCGTCGATTCGCCTGATGAGCGGCGGCGAGTTGAAGGGACATGTGGAGAGCATTTCGCGCGGCATCTATGACCGCGACAATCCGCAAAGCCGCGAACTCCTCGCGGACGTGAACCCGACGTTCAACTGGGTGCGACTCGCGCAGCGCGTGCCGGTGCGCTTGCATATCGATGACGTGCCGCAGGGGGTGCTGCTGAGCGCGGGGACGACGTGTACGGTGGTGATTGCGCCGTCGAGTTGAGCGATTTTCCGTGCCATTCGCGATATGGTTTATGCGCTTTTGAGCCAGCCAGACGAACAAAAAGCCCGCTCCGGAATTCCCTGAGCGGGCTTCTTGCATACAGCGTCGACGCCGCCTTACTTGAGCACGACCTTCACATCGAAATACTTCTGCGCGAAGCGCTCGATCGTCCCGTCGTCCTTCAATTCCTTCAACGCGCGATTGAGCGCTTCCTTGAGCGCCTTATCGTTCTTGCGCACACCGAAACCCACGCCGGAACCCAGCAGCTTGTCATCCGACACGGCAGGTCCCGCGAACGCGAAGCCCGCGCCCTGCGGCTGCTTCAGAAATCCCTTCGACGCAGCTTCGGCATCCTGGAACGCCGCATCCAGACGACCCGACGCCAGATCCGCATAGATCTGGTCCTGCGCCTGATACGACGCGACATCGATGCCCGCCGGCGCCCACTTCGCCTTCGCGTACGTCTCCTGGATCGAACCTTGCAGCACGCCCACGCGCTTGCCCTTCAGACCATCGACGGTCGGCTGGATCGCGCTGCCCTTCTTCGCGATGAGCTGATTGGGGATCGTGTAGATCGGATCCGTGAAGTCGATGGCGACCTTGCGCTTGTCGGTGATCGTCATGTCCGAATTGATGCCGTCGAACTTGCGCGCCTGCAATGCGGGAATGAGGCCGTCGAACGAGTTCTCGACCCACACGCACTTCATCTTCAACCTGGCGCACACCGCGTTGCCGATGTCGATATCGAAGCCCGTCAGCTCGCCGCTCGGCGACTTCGATTCGAACGGCGCGTAAGACGCTTCGACGCCGAAACGCAGTTCCTTCATGTTATCGGCTGCTTGCGCGTTCAACGCGGCGATGCCCGTGACGATAGTGGCGCCCAGCACGGCGAACGCGGCGAACTTGCGACCGACCAGATGCGATTTTTTCAACTTCCATCTCCTTCCATTGCGGTTCGATACGGGTGTCATGATGCGGCTTCGCACATCCGATGAAGCATTGCGGCACAAAATTCCCCACTCGCATCCGACACCGGGGCGCGATTGTAGCGTGCACGAATCCCGGGGGCTTCGGACGAATCCCGGTAAGCGATCCGGCAGCCGATTGACTCAATCGAGAGAGGCGAGCGTCGAATCGGTCGTGTCGACGACCATCAGGCCGGCACGAAGCCCGGGCTTCACCTTCGGATTCGGAAACACGATGCGCTCTTCATCGTGCGACACGCGATAGCGATAATCGCCATCGTGCGCGAGCTCGGTGCCTGCGGGGAACGCGGTGAAGTTCGGCACATCGCTCGCGACATTCAGCACGAAGTGGTCGCTCTGCTTGTCGATCTGCGCGACGACCGTAAACACGCGCAACGGCGCATCCTCCGTTGGCGCCTCGCCCGCGATCAGGCGACGCAACGCCGCATCCGATGCCGCGAAGCGCGCAAGCTCGTTCTGGCCGAACGGCCGCACTTTGCCCAGCTCCAGCGTGCATGCGAGCGCGCCTGCCTGCTCGGCCGTGAAATGCGTGAAGGTGTTGCCCTTCTCGCGATGCAGAAGCACGGCCTGCAGACGCGCATCGCGCAGCCAGTCGAACATCGCGCGCGCGAGCGGCGCGCCCGTGTGCGGCAACAACGCGAACTGTTCGAACACCGATGCGCGGATCGCCGTATGCATGTCGATGTGCCACTTCGGATGCGCGGTCGCATCGAAGAAGTTCAGTGCAGCGCGTTCGAGTTCGCCGGCGCGCGGCGCTTCGCGGCTCGTTTCGAAACGCGCATGACGGCCGCTGAACAGGCGATTGAGGTCGTCGTCGAGATACCGGTCGCCCGCGCGCATCGCGCCGATGTTACCGAGCACGACCAGCACGCGCGCGGCGAGCGGCGCCCGGCCACGCGCGATATCCGCGACGAGCGAAGACAGCATCTCGATCGGCGCGGTTTCATCGCCATGAATGCCCGCCGATACGAGCACGCTGTGCGTCGGTTCCTGGCGGGGTTCGAGCGATAAAACCCCTTCACCCTGCCACGTCCAGCGCACGCCGGAAGGCGCGGTTCCCACGTTCGCCGCGGGACGCCTGCCTTCGAGCGTGAAAGCAAGGAAGTCTTCGAGCAAGGGTGAATCAGCGCTGGAAGTCATAGACGGCACCGAGTCCGAGAATGGTCGTCAGTTCGTCGAGTGCCGCGCGCGATTCGGCGAGCAGCGTCGGATCGGCGAGATCGGCGGGCGCGAGACGGTCGCGATAGTGTCTGTCGATCCACGCATCGAGCTGTGTGAAGAGCGCGTCGTTCATCCATACACGCGCATTGACCGCGGCGCGCTCGGCATCGTTGAGCACGACACGCAGACGCAGGCAGGCCGGGCCGCCGCCGTTCTTCATGCTTTCGCGCAAATCGAAGACGAGCACTTCGTCGATGGGCGTTACGCGCGACGCGAGCGAATCGAGATAAGCCGCCACGCGCGCGTTCTCGCGGCATTCCTGCGGCACGACGAGCAACTGCCTGCCATCCGCGCCAGACAGCAACTGGCTGTTGAAGAGATACGACGAGACCGCGTCCTCCACGCTCACTTCGCTTTCCGGCACTTCGAGCGCGGTAAACGGCGTGCCGAGCGCCTCGAGCTTCGCGCGCAGTTCGTCGTAGACCTTGTGCTGATCGACGAACGCGCGCTCATGGCAAAAGAGCGTCGTGCGATTGCCGACCGCGATCACGTCGTTATGGAACACGCCCGCGTCGATCACGCCGGGCGATTGCTGCGCAAACACGGTTGCACTATTGGACAGGCCATGCAGGCGCGCGACCGCGCGGCTCGCTTCGAGCGTCTGACGCGCGGGATAGCGCTGCGGCTGCGGACCCTGTCCGTACTCGCTCTTGCCATACACGAAAAACTCGACGCCCTTGTCGCCGTACTCGCGAGCGAAGCGCGTATGGTTCGCCGCGCCTTCGTCGCCGAGTGCGGGCGTGCCGGGCAGCGCGTGATGGATGCGAAAGCGGGACTCATCGGCGAAGATCGCGCCGAGCGAGCGGCGTGTTTCGCCATGCTCGATCGCGCGATGTAGCTTGGCCGCGAGATTCGCGGGCGTGAAATGCACGCGGCCGTCTTCCGTGTCCGCCGACGGGCTCACGGTCGCAGCGTTCGCGGTCCACATCGCCGATGCCGAGCTTGCCGCGGCGAGCAGTTCGGGCGCTTCACGCGCGGCGCGGGCGATCACGCTCCCGTCGTCGCCCGAAAAGCCGACATCGCGCAACAGCCTGATCGACGGGCGTTCCAGCGGCGGCAGCACGCCCTGCTGGAAACCGAGATCCGCGAGCCGCTTCATCTTGCGCAAGCCCTGCTTCGCGGCGGCCTTCGGGTTCGCCACCGACTTCTCATTGCTGCGCGACGCGACGTTGCCGAACGAAAGTCCCGCGTAGTTGTGCGTCGGGCCGACCAGCCCGTCGAAGTTCGCCTCGTATGCTTTCGATGCCTGCATGGTCATTTCCCGTACTTAAAACGTGAGTCCCGGCGACACGCTCGCGGGCATCTGCAATTGCGCGCTTTCAACCGATGCCATCGGATAGGAGCAGTAGTCCGCCGCGTAATACGCGCTCGGCCGCTGATTGCCCGAGCGTCCGATGCCGCCGAACGGCGCCGCCGACGATGCGCCATTGGTCGGCCGGTTCCAGTTGACGATGCCCGCGCGGATCGTGCGCTGGAAGTGCTTCCATGCGGCTTCGTCGTCGGCGAGCAGGCCTGCGGAAAGGCCGTACGCGGTATCGTTCGCGCGCTCGATCGCTTCGTCGAAGGTCTGGTAGCGCGTCACCTGCACCATCGGGCCGAAGTGCTCTTCGTCGGGCACGTCGCGGGCGTTCGTCACGTCGAGGATCGCGGGCGACACGAAGCCGAGATTCGCCGCGCGCTGCACCATTTCCAGCACCGGCTTCGCGCCCGCTTCGATGAGGCGCGCCTGCGCATCGACGAGGCGCGCCGCCGCACGCGCCGAAATCACGGCGCCCATGTACGGCTGCGGTTCGTCGTCGAACTTGCCGACACGGATGTTGGCGCTCACCTCGGTGAAGCGCTGCATGAAGCGCTCGCCGAAGGCATCGTCGGGAACGAAGAGACGGCGCGCGCACGTGCAGCGCTGCCCCGCCGACAGAAACGCCGACTGGATCGTGTGATGTACGGCTGCATCGATGTCCTCGACGTTCGCGACGACGAGCGGATTGTTGCCGCCCATCTCCAGCGCGAGCACGATTTCGGGACGCCCGCCGAACTGCTTGTGCAGCAGCGTGCCCGTGTCGGAGCTGCCGGTGAAGAACAGCCCGTCGATCTGCCGGTGATTCGCGAGCGCGACGCCCGTATCCTTCTCGCCCTGCACGAGATTGAGCACGCCAGCCGGCAGTCCAGCCTGAATCCACAGCGCGAGCGTCGCAGCCGCCACGCCGGGCGCGAGTTCCGATGGCTTGAACACGACCGTATTGCCGGCGATCAGCGCAGGCACGATATGCCCGTTCGGCAAGTGGCCCGGAAAGTTGTATGGCCCGAACACGGCGACGACACCATGCGGACGATGCCGCAGCACCGCGACGCCATCGGCCATCGGCGCGCGCTTTTCGCCGGTTCGCTCGTGATACGCCTGCACGGAAATATCGACTTTTGCCGCCATCGATGCGACTTCCGTGCGCGCTTCCCACAGCGGCTTGCCGGTCTCGCGGCCGATCGCGCTCGCGAGCGCGTCCTTGTTTTCGTTGAGCAGGGCCGCGAAGCGTTTGGCGATCGCGACACGCTCATCGAACGACAGCGCGGACCAGGAAGCGAACGCGCGCCGCGCCGACGATACCGCGCGATCCACGTCTTGCGCCGATGCGCCCCGGCCTTGCCATACGATCTCGTCGGAGCCCGGATTGCGCGATGCAAACGCGGCGCCCTTGCCGTCCTGCCAATCACCGCCGATATACAACTGGTTAGAAATATCCATGTTCTCTCTCGTTCACTTCGCGCGCGGATAAGACGTCAGCACGCGCACGTTGTCGCCTTCCTTCACGCGCAATGCGGCGGCTTCTTCCGCCGTCAGCACAAACGCGCCGTTCTCCACCGCGCCCGTCGTCGCGCCGCAGCGGAAGTCTTCGAGCAGCGTGTTCGATACGAGGCTCTTCGCGTCGCTGTCCGTCTGCGTGCGATCGCCGATGCGCAGGCGGGCGACCACGCTCTCACGCACGGTGCGCAAGTCTGTCGTATGGCATTCGAGCACCGGGCCCGCATCGAAGATATCGACGTGGTTCTCGTAACGCAGGCCTTCCGCTTCGAGCATCTTGCGCGCGGGCGCCGTGTCCTTGTGCGTGACGCCGACCGCGCGTTGCGCCGCATCCGGCAGCAAGTCGAGATACACCGGGTAGCGCGGCATCAACTCGGCGACGAAAGACTTCTTGCCGTGCGAGCTCAGGTAATCCGCTTCGTTGAAATCGATCTGATAGAAGTGCGAGCCGACCGCGTCCCAGAACGGCGACTCGCCGTTCTCGTCGAAGTGTCCGCGCAGTTCCGCGCACAGACGCTGCGGAAAGCGATCCGTGAACTGCGCGATGAACATGAAGCGCGAGCGCGACAGCAAGCCGCCCACACCCGCCGTCCGATAACGCGGGCTCAGGAACAGCGAGCACACTTCCGCATAACCCGTCAGATCGTGCGAGATGTTGAGCAGCGACATGCGCGTCCATACGCCCATGTCCTTGCTCGCATGCACGACCGTCGACACGCGATAGTTGTAGAACGGCTGCTCCAGCCCGACTTCCGTTTCGATGCCGCACACACCGGCGACATCGCCCGTCGCGGTGTCTTCCATCACGAAGAAGTAGCCCGCTTCGAAGGCCTGCGCCTCGCCGGCGAGCGTGCGGCGCGCACGTTCGACGCGTGCCGCGAGCGCGCCGCGATCCGGCTTGAACGTGGTGAGTCCGGGACCCGTTTCCTGGGCGAGCGCGACGAGCGCATCGACATCGCCCGGCTGCGTGCAACGCACGACGATCATTGCAATTCTCCCGATGCCTGATGCAACGGCACGCAACGCACCGTGTCCTTGTCCTCCACGCCGAGCGCGGCGCGCGCGGCGGCGGTCAATGCGGCGCCGTCGGCGCGCGTTCCCGCCAGTCCGGCGACGATGCAGCGGAACTCATGCGCCCCGCCTGCGGCGACGATATACGGCGCGCCGCTTTCGGATGCGCCCTCGCGCACCGTGCGCAGCTCGCTCGAACTCGCCGATGCGCTCTTGCCGACGGCGATGGTGAGCACCGGGCCCGCATCGAAGATATCGACGAAACGATCCGGCTCGAAGCCTTCTTCGAGATGGATGTCGTAAGCGAGCAGCGTGCCTTCGTTCGGCTCGCCGAGCACGCGCTGCGCTTCGCCTGGCAGCAAAGGCACATAGAGCGGATAGCTCGGCATCACTTCCGCGATGAACGTGCGGCTGCGTCCGCCCGATTCCGCTTCCACCTGCTCGAAGTCGCGACCGAAGAACTTGCGGCCCACCGCATCCCAGAATGGCGAGGCGCCGGTGTCGTCGGTGACGCCGAGCATCAGCGAAAAGACTTCGCTCGAGAAGCGCTTGCGGTTCGCCGCAATGTAGATCATGCGTGCGCGCGACAGCAGATGTGCCGCCGCTTCGTTCGCTTCGTTGCGCAGCGACGGATCGATGTAGAAACCCGTCAGACGGCTCTTGCCCGTCAGTTCGTGCGACATCGTGAGCGCGTGGATCTTGCGGTTCACCTTGAGCTCGCGCGACGCGTGAATCAGCGCGTCGTTGCGAAACGCGTAGAACGGCTCGGAATACCCCGCCGACGCGACGATGCTCGACGTGCCGAGCAGCCGGCCCGTTTGCGCATCTTCGAGCACGAAGAGATAGAACTCCTCGCCGGGGAATTCGACTTCGGCGCGAAACGAGTCTTCCGACAACGCGACGCGCGTTTCGAGCGCGCGCCGGTCGCGCGGCAGCGAGTGCAGCACGGGAAGCGCTGCGCGCGCCATCCGTTCGAGCTCGTCGAGATCGGAGAGTCTTGCGGGACGAACGAATAGCATCATCGGGTCCTGTTGATCACTTGACGGCCGCGGTGCCGACGACCTGCTCGATCGCCTTGCCGATGCGCGCGAAGCCCTCGTCGAGATCGGCCATCGGCATGATGAGCGACGGCGCGAAGCGCAGCACGTTCGGCCCGGCGATCAGCATGATGACGCCGTTCGCCGCCGCCGCATTGAGCACGTCCTTCGCGCGGTCCTTGTATGCGTCGTTCAGCTCCGCGCCGATCAGGAGACCGCGTCCGCGAATCTCCTTGAACATGCCGAAGCGCTCGTTGAGACGCTCCAGATGCGTTTTGATCGCGCGGCTGCGCTCGTTCACGCCTTCGAGCAGCTTCGGATCGCTGATGAGCTCGACGACCTTCTCCGCGATCGACGCGCCGAGCGGATTGCCGCCATATGTCGTGCCGTGGACGCCGACCTTGAAATGCGCGGCGATCTCGGTGGTCGTGAGCATCACGCCGATGGGGAAGCCGTTGCCCAGCGCCTTCGCGCTCGTGAGGATGTCGGGCGTCACGCCGTACTGCATGTACGCGTAGAACGTGCCCGTGCGGCCGACGCCCGTCTGCACTTCATCGAAAATGAGCAGCGCACCGTGCTTGTCGCACGCTTCGCGCAGGCCCTTCAGGAACGCGGGATCGGCGGGCAGCACGCCGCCTTCGCCCTGCACCGGTTCGACGATGACCGCGCACGTCTTCGGGCCGATGGCTTCGAGCGCCTTTGGCAGATCGTTGTACGGCAGATGACGGATGCCCTGCGGCTGCGGGCCGAAGCCTTCGGCGTACTTCGGCTGGCCGCCGACGCTCACCGTGAAAAACGTGCGGCCGTGGAACGACTGCGTAAACGAGATGATCTCGATCTTGTCCTCGCCGTGATTGTCGATCGCATAGCGGCGTGCGAGTTTGAGCGCCGCTTCGTTCGCTTCCGCGCCCGAGTTCGCGAAGAACGCGCGATCGGCGAAGGTCAGATCGGTCAGGCGTTTCGCGAGGCGCAACACCGGCGCATTGGTGTAGCCGTTGCCGATATGCCAGAGCTTTTCGCCCTGCTCGTGCAGCACTTTCAGTAATTCGGGATGACCGTGGCCCAGCGCCGTTACCGCGATGCCGCCGGCGAAATCGACATAATCGCGGCCTTCGGTGTCCCATACGCGCGAGCCGCGGCCCCGGTCGGGCACGAAATTGGCCGGTGCGAATACCGGGACCATTACTTCGTCGAATGTACCGCGATTCACTGTGATGTCGGTCATGAGCCACTCCTCGTCAGGTTCGTGCATCGGTGTCAGCACCGGTTCTTGGCAATCAGCTTCGATATTAGGCAATCGCGCGCGTTCCGTCTTGCGCGTTCGCGACATGCTTCGATGGGGTTTTTTCGCAGCCTTCAGGCGGGCTCGGGCGGCTCGATCAGCGCGCCGCCGCGCGGCTCGTCGATGGCGCCCCCGCGCTGCTTTTCGATCCAGTTGCGGCGCTCCTCGCGCGGCGTCACGCCGAAGCGGTCGCGGTACGCATTGGAGAAATGCGCCGCCGAGGAAAAGCCGCACGCGAGGCTGATCTGCACCACGGATTTGCTCGTGCGCTGCAACTGCGTGCGCGCTTTCGTGAGGCGCAGGTTGAGGTAGTACTTCGAGGGCATTGCGCCGAGGTACTGGCGAAAGAGCCGCTCGAGCTGCCGCCGCGAAATGCCGACGAGACTCGCGATTTCATCGGTGGCGAGCGGATCTTCGATGTTCGCTTCCATCAGTTGCAGCGCATCGTTCAGGCGGGGGTGACGCTCGCCCGGCGCGGTGACGAACGGGATGCGCTGACGCTCCGTGCCCGCGCGCAAGGTGCCGATGCCGAGCGAATCCGCGATGCGCTCCGCGAGATCCGGGCCGTGATCGCGCGCAATCATCGCGAGCATGAAGTCGATGCTCGCCTGGCCGCCGGAACATGTGGCGCGGTCGCGGTCGATTTCGAAAATCTGCTGACTGACGATCGCGCGCTCGAACTGCTCGGTGAATTGCTGATACGTTTCCCAGTTCACCGCGACGCGATATTGCGCGAGCTGGCCGGCCATCGCGAGCCACCATACGCCGTGATGAATGCCGGTGACGAGCGGCGTGCGCGGCGCGACGCGCGCGAGGCTCGCGAGAAAGAGGCGGTAGTCGGCGAACTGCTGATAGCGCTCCGACACGACGATGAGCCAGTCGCAACGCACCGCGTCGTTGAATGCGCAATCGGCCGGGAGTTGCGCACCGCCCGAAAGCGGCACGGGCCGGCCGTCCCAGGAACAGATGCGCCATTCGTAGAGACGATGGCCGTCGATCTCGTTGGCGAGAGAGAGACAGTCGATGATCGTGCCGATGCCGCTCATCGACATCGGCGGGAGCGCGACGATCGCAACCTGCAGCGGCGCGCCTGCCACGTTATTTCAGGCTGCCCGACAGGAACTGCCGAAGACGCTCGCTCTTTGGGACGCTCAGCACTTCCGCAGGCGCGCCCTCTTCTTCCGTGCGCCCCTGATGCAGGAACATCACGTGGTTCGACACGTTGCGCGCAAAGCCCATCTCGTGCGTGACGACGATCATCGTGCGGCCTTCCTCGGCGAGCTTCTGCATCACCTTCAGCACTTCGCCGACGAGTTCGGGATCGAGCGCGGACGTGGGTTCGTCGAAGAGCATGACATCGGGATGCATCGCGAGCGCGCGCGCAATCGCGACGCGCTGCTGCTGCCCGCCCGACAAGTGCGACGGATACTGCTTCTCGACGCGCGGCGGCAGGCCCACTTTCTCCAGATACGTGCGCGCACGATCCTCCGCTTCCTTCTTCGACACGCCGAGCACGTGGATCGGCGCTTCCATCACGTTCTCGATGGCCGTCATGTGCGACCAGAGATTGAAATGCTGAAACACCATCGCGAGCTTGGTGCGCACGCGCTGCAACTGCTTGTGATCCGCGACTTCGAGATTGCCGGCGCGGTCGGCCTTCGTGCGCACGGTTTCTCCATCGACGATGATTTGCCCCGCGTTCGGCCGCTCGAGAAAGTTGATGCAGCGCAAAAACGTGCTCTTGCCCGAGCCGCTCGCGCCGATGATGCTGATGACATCGCCGGCGCGAGCGGCGAGCGAGACGCCCTTCAACACTTCGTTGTCGCCGTAGCGCTTGTGAATGTCCTCGGCGACGAGCTTGGTCGCGACGTCTTTGGCGGTTGGCTCCAACGCTTTCTCCTCGGGTGATGACAGGGACTGATGCATGGTTTCGAATTCTACCGCTCAGGCACGCCGCGCCCCATGCGCCGGGCCCGCCGGCCGCAGGTACGCGAGCCAGTGCCGCTCCGCGCGCCGGAATGCCGCGACGAGCGCGAACGAGATCGCCACGTAGAGGAGCGCCGCGATGCCGAACGATTCGAACGATTGATAGGTGGCCGAATTCGCATCGCGCGCGACCTTCAGGATGTCCGGCACGGTCGCCGTGAACGCGACGGTGGTCGCGTGCAGCATCAGAATCACTTCGTTGCTGTACAAAGGCAAGGCGCGGCGCAACGCCGACGGCAGGATCACGCGTCGATACATCGTGAACGTGTTCATACCGTAGGCGCGCGCGGCTTCGACTTCGCCGTGCGGAATTGCGCGGATCGCGCCGGCGAAGATTTCGGTCGTGTAGGCGCAGGTGTTCAGCGCGAACGCGAGAATCGCGCAGTTGAAGCCGCTGCGAAAGAACGCTTCGAGCAAGGATTGCGTGCGCACGAATTCCAGGCTGTACATGCCCGTGTAGAGCAGCAGCAGTTGCACGTAGAGCGGCGTGCCGCGGAACACGTAGGTGTAGATGCGCACGGGCGTCGAGAGCCAGCGGTTGCGCGACACCCGCGCGCAGGCGAGCGGCACCGCCGCGCAGAAGCCGAGCGCGATCGACGTCGCGAGCAGCCATAACGTGACGACGAGGCCCGACGCGCGCATGCCGTCGGAGTACAGGAACGGGCGCCAGTATTCGGCGAAGATCTGGATCATGGCTTGTCGCTCGCTAGCAGAGGTCAGAGTTCGGCATGGCGCACGCCGATCGAATAGCGGCGCTCGAGCGCCATTAGCACGAGATTCGACGCGCTCGTGATCGCGAGATAGATCAACGCCGCGATCAGAATGAAGAAGAACATGTTGAACGTGCTCTTGCCCGCGTCCTGCGCGGCTTTCACGACATCGGCGAGGCCGATGATCGACACGAGCGCCGTCGCCTTCACGAGCACTTGCCAGTTATTGCCGATGCCGGGCAACGCGAAACGCATCATCTGCGGAAAGAGGATGCGGGCGAACACGCGCATGCCGCTCATGCCGTATGCGCTGCCCGCTTCCAGTTGACCGCGCGGCACGGCGAGAAACGCGCCGCGAAACGTTTCGGTGAAGTACGCGCCGTAAATGAAGCCGAGCGTGAGCACGCCGGCCGTGAACGGGTCGATATCGAACTGATCCCAGCCGAACGCATCGGTCAGATTGTTCACCGCGATCTGGATGCTGTAGAAAAGCAGCAGCATCAATACGAGATCGGGCACCGAGCGGATGAGCGTCGTGTACGCGGTCGCGATGGCGCGCCACGGAGCGTGACGCGAAAGTTTCGCGGATGCGCCAGCCAGGCCGAGCAGCACCGATACCGCGAGAGACAGCACCGCGAGCGCGAGCGTCTCTTTGGCGCCCGCCCAGAGGAGCGGAGCAAAGCCGTACAGGTTCAAGAGTCGCCTCCAACGTCTTTCGTGTTGACCGGAAAGAAACGGAGCGCGCGATGCAAAGGCGCGCTCCGGCGATTGGCGGCGATACTCGCAAGCGAAAATCAATCGCTCAATGACGTTGGACCATGTTTGCTGCGACGCAGCATGAGAACGAAGCGCGCGGCGGCGCCGTCATCTGCCCGCCGCGCAATGCTGTCCGCGTGCGACAGACAGGAAAACCCGCACACGCGCGGCCGACGAAATTTGCATTTTTCAGGTCGCATTTTCGATAGACCGCGCGCAGGCGCTCTACGCGCGCGCGACGCTCCGCACGTGCTGCGCGACCTGCCCGTTCGCCACGGCGACCTCCGGGCTATCCTGCAGCAAGGGCAGGAACTGCTCCGCGAAAACAGGATCGCGCGTCCCGGCGCTGAACATGTCGGCAACCGCCTTCGCATGCGCGATGCGCGCGTCGGCGGTGGCTTCGTCGTCGTCGAGCACGTCGTCGATGGCGGCGATCAATGTCGAAAGCGGCGTGAGCCAGCGATACGCCGAACCGTTGATCACGATCTGCAGGAATTCGCCCGGCGACACCGGCCCGAACTCGGCCTCGTGGCGCGCGCGCAGATGCGCAAGAACGCTACGATGAAGCGCAAGCAGCGGATGGCGCACGTCGCGCAGGAAAGCGGTGGCTGTCTGGTCGTTCATGATCGTGCCTCGTCTGGAAACGACTTAAGTGAGGACGTTTCGGTATCGATCAAGCGCCGCGCGTCCTGCCCGCATACCGGATGAATTCCGCCGCCGAAAGCGGCGCGGAGAAGAACCAGCCCTGTCCGTACTGCGCGCCGCGCGCCTGCAGATACGCGGCCTGCTCCTCGCGCTCGATGCCTTCGGCGATCACCTGCACATCGAGCGTCACGGCCATGTCGATAATGTGCGAGGCGACGCTGCTCGACGCCGCGTCCTGCCCGACGGTATCGACGAAGGACTTGTCGATCTTCAGGCCGTCGATGCGGAAGTTCTGCAAGTGCGAGAGGCTCGAATAGCCGGTGCCAAAATCGTCGAGATAGACGGCGTGGCCTGCTTCCCGGAACGCGCTGATGACTTCCTTGGCGGCATCGGCGTCGAGAAAGCTGCGCTCGGTCGCCTCGATGCGGATCTGCGCCGGCCGCACGCCTTGCCGCGCGATCGCCGGGCCGAGCACGTCGAGAAAGCGACGCGTCGTGAGATCCTGCGCGGAGAGGTTCACCGACACGTAATACTCCGGATAGCGCCTGAGGAAGTCGCCGAGTTCCAGCAGGATCGTGTCGAGCACCTGATCCGTGATTGCCTGGATCAGCCCGCGATGCTCCGCGAGCGGGATGAATTGATCGGGCCGCACGATGCGATCGTGATATTTCCAGCGCACGAGGGCTTCGGCGCCGACGCAGCGTCGCGTGGCGAGATCGACGATCGGCTGATACGCGACGATGAACTGGTGCCGCCGCACTGCGTCGCTCAGCTGGCCGCGCGGCGAAAGCCGGCGCACGACGAAGAACGCCGCCCAGCTCGCGAACAGGAGCCCCGCCACGACGCCGCCGAGCAGCCAGCCCCAGGGCAGCGTGCGCAGGCGCTGATGCAGCGTCTGATGCGGCGCGCTCACGACGACCGCGAGCGGCATCGACACGGATCGGCGCACGACGTACGGCGCGCAGTCGCGCACGGGCGGCGCGGTGCGATACGCGGCGAGGATGGCGTTGGCATCGGTGGCGGGCGTGGTCGCGATCACGCGGCTCACGTCCGTGTTGATAACGGCGACGCCGCTCGCGACGTCGTCGTTCGCATCGAGCGCGTCGATGTAAAGCGATGGATCGGCGGCGATGTAAAAACCGTTTCGGCCCATCACGAGCGAAGACTTGCCGCCCGGCAGGCGCGACAGGCCATACCACGCCATCACGCCGTCGCGCGAGCGCCAGTCCGGCGGCGGCAACGTGAGACCGTCGAGCACGCCCGCCGACACCGCGCCGAGCAGCGACGAGCACTGCCAGCGGCCAGCGTGATCGTATGCGCCCGCATCGCGCACTTGCTCATGCGTGAGCGCGATACGCCGCAGTTCTTTCAGATACGGCGGCGAGCATGGCGTCGCCGCCACCTTGCCGATCTCCCCGAGCGCACCGGAAAGACGCCGCGTGAGCTCCTCGGCGCGATAGAGCGCGGCCTCGGCGACCATGTTCAGGCGCTCGGCCTCGTCATGCCGCTGGCTGCGCTGCGCGAACAAAAAGCCGATCCCCGCCGGCGCCAGCGCCGCGATTACCACGATGACGATCAGAAGCGCCGCCAAGGCACCACGTTGAATGTTGTTCATTGCGTGTGATGGACCGCGGCGCGAGCCATGTCGCGCGCCGCGTTTTTCGTTTCCTGCTCGACTGCGTCGGCTCGTCTTGCGCCGCTCATGCGAGAGTCTCGGACAAACGACCTAGTGTAGGGGCCGGGCATCGCCCGGTTCAACGAATTCTTTGCCCGAAAACTCAACCTTTTGGTGGGCTTCCGCACGGCCCGCAGGCCCTTTTTTTGCCGACTGCGCGCCGTGCGAAAATGGCATGACCAGAAACGGCGTTTTCCTTGCATCGAACGATAACTATGGACTCACACGACCGCCCCCGTCCGCTCGTGCGCGACGCCGCGCCCGGGGACTTCGACGCCATCGCGCGCATCTATTCGCACTACGTCGAGCACGCGCTCGCGACCTTCGAGGAGATCGCTCCTTCCGTCGACGAGATGCGCGCGCGTCACGCGGCAATCGCGGCGGCGGGTTTGCCCTATCTCGTCGCGGAACTCGATGGCCGACTGGCGGGCTATGCGTATGCGTCGGCCTACCGGCCGCGCTCGGCTTACCGCCATACGATCGAGGATTCGGTCTATGTTGCCGAGGGTTTCGGCCGCTGCGGCATCGGGCGCGCGCTGCTCACGGCGCTCATCGAACGATGCGGGCGCGGACCGTGGCGGCAGATGATCGCGGTGATCGGCAACAGCGGCAACGCGGGATCGATCGCGCTGCATGCGCAGCTCGGCTTCGAGCATGTCGGCGTGCTGCGCGATGTCGGCTTCAAGCACGGACGATGGGTCGACACCGTGCTCATGCAGCGCGCGCTGAACGCGGCCCCGCACGCCCCGGCATGACCGGTCGCGCTGAGCGGCTATGATTCGCCTTTTGCCTCTGCGCTTTTTCTGCTTTGCCAACGTACACCCTCGCCTCTGCCGTCAGCGCCGAAATCGACATCCGCAAGAGCCGCTTCATCGCGCTCGCGCTGCCGGTTGCGGACCGCGATGAAGCCATGCGCGAACTCGGGCGCCTGCGCGCCGAGCACCCGGCCGCCACGCACGTCTGCTGGGCGCTGCTCGCGGGCGGTCAGTCGGGCATGTCCGACGACGGCGAGCCTTCCGGCACCGCCGGACGGCCAATTCTCGAAGTGCTGCGGCATCACGAAGTCGACGGCGTGCTGGCCGCCGTCGTGCGCTATTACGGCGGCATCAAGCTGGGCGCGGGTGGGCTCGTGCGTGCCTATACGGACGCGATCGCCAGCGCGATGCAACTGGCCGAACGCATCGAGCGCATCGAGCGCGGGTTGATCGGCATCGACATCGACTACGCGGATGAAGCGCGCGTGCGGCGTTGGATCGAGCAGCACGACGCGGAACTCGTGCAGAGCGAATACGGCATGACCGTGCGCCTCGTCGTGCGCATGCCAGCGGCGGCGCGCGAACCGGCGGCCGCCGAACTGCGCGATCTCACCCATGGCCGCGCGGGTGTCGAGGTGAAAGCGTGACCGACGACGCGCCGCGCGCCTTCGCGATGGTCATCGAGCCCGCCGGGCACTTCGTCGCGGTGAGAGACGGCGTCACGCTGCTCGAAGCAGCGCTGCAAGCGGGACTGTCGCTGCCGCGATCGTGCCGCAACGGCACGTGCCGCGCATGCATGTGCCGGCTCGTCGATGGTGACATCGCGTATCGCGTCGAATGGCCGGGACTGACGTCGGAGGAACAGGCCGAAGGATGGATTCTGCCGTGCGTGGCGCTCGCGCAATCGGACGTGACGATCGAACAGCCCGACGCGCGCGAGGCCGTACCCGATTCGCGCCCTGTGCGCTCGCGCGGCTTCTGAACCCGGGTATTCCGGGATTGTCGTCTCGATTCAACGACCTACGATGTGATTCCCGAGTCCGCGCGTGCATGTCTTCGTACAAAGTGCGTGCAGGCCGACTCTCAAAAAGTGTACAATTGCGTTTTGCCCTAAATTCTGGCAGGGCCAGATCAACCGAGATTTCAATGACTAAAGTACTGTTGAAAGAGAACGAGCCTTTCGACGTCGCCATGCGTCGTTTCCGCCGTACCGTCGAACGCACGGGCCTGATTCAAGAGCTCAAGTCCCGCATGGCCTATGAAAAGCCGACGACCGAGCGCAAGCGCAAGAAAGCTGCTGCTGTCGCTCGCCTGCGCAAGCAGATTCGTCGCGCGCAACTGCCGAAGAAATTCTATTGATCGACGCAGGGCATACTGCCCTCGTCCATCCTGACAGGATCGGCATCGCAACCTGAGATCGATCGGGTCGCGGTTTCGCGCGCAGGTCGCGTGAAAGCTCGCGGATTTGCGCACTTTCGGTTGCGCCCCAGTCGAAGCAAGTTGGCAAGATCGCACAAAGCCTGCATGAGTGAAAGCTCATGCAGGCTTTTCGTGCTTGGGGATGGAATTCTTATTGGCGAGGTCGCGCGAATAGGTTAGCCGGTGCGAGGCACGAAAAAAAACGAGCGCGGAAAAGCAAAGAGCCCGGATGAACCGGGCTCTTTGCTTGACGATTTGGTTGCGGGGGTAGGATTTGAACCTACGACCTTCGGGTTATGAGCCCGACGAGCTGCCAGACTGCTCCACCCCGCGTCTGAAGAATTAAATTATAGACCGAAGCATTCATCGAAGTCAAACGTTGTTTGCACTCAATCGTGCCGCCGGCTGCGCACGCTCTTTCGCTACGGCGTTCACGGCCTCCTCCACAGCACGCTGATGCGCCCGCGACAGTCTGCCGAGCACGGGCAGGAGTGCCACGGCGACCGCCGCGCCGCCCGCCGCAAGCCAGCCGAGCCCGACGAACAGATGCGTGTAGAGCGGCAGCGATTGCAGCGGCTCGAGATTGCCCGACGGCATGCGCGCAAAGTTGGCCACGACGCTGCCGAGATACTGCGAAACGCCCGTCGCGACGAAATACGCGCCCATCATGAAACCGCTCATGCGGACCGGCACGTAACGCGCGATCATCGCGAGGCCGAGGCCCGACACGAGCAGTTCGCCAAGCGAATAAAGACCGTAGCCCGCCACCATGAACCACGAAGACACGCGCCCGTCGACCGCGTAACGTCCGCTCAGACCGAAGACGAAGAAACCGACCGCGACGACGACGAAGCCCAGTGCGTACTTCGCCGCCACGGGAATATCGCGGCCGCGGCGCGCCTGTCGCGTGTAGACGAACGCGAGGATCGGGCTCAGCAGCATGATCCAGATCGGGTTGAGCGCCTGGAACTGCGCGGCGCTCCATGTGAACAGCTCGACGCCGCCGATCGCGAACGACGGATCGACATTGCGCAGCGCGAACAGCGTGAGCGACGTCGACATCTGCTGATAGAAGACGAAAAACAGAATGACCTGGAGCGTGAGGATCAGCGCGGCGACGAGCCCGGCGCGCTCGCTGCGGTCGCACTTCGTGAGCATGTAGCCGAAGATGCTCAGAATCGCGACGCCCGCTGCGTAGACGCACGCGACGGCCACCGCCTTGTGCTGCAGGACGAACACGGTCGATGCCGCGAGCGCGATGCCGCCCGCCGCCACCGCCAACGCGTGCTTCCAGCAAATGGGCTGATCGTCCGGCGCGGAGCCGATGTGCGCGAGCGTGCGACGCATCAACGCGAAATTGAGCAGGCCGAGCGCCATGCCGCCGCAGCACACGGCGAACGCGGCGTGCCAGCCCCAGTGATCCTTGATCCACGGCGTCGCGAGCATCGAGAAGGTCGAGCCGATGTTCACGGCCATGTAGTAGATCGTGAACGCGCTGTCGATGCGCGCATCGTCGCCCTCGTAGATGCGGCGCACGAGATTCGCCGCGTTCGATTTGAAAAGCCCGTTGCCGACGACGATCACGCCGAGCGACGCATACATGAAACCGAGCGTGTCGATGGGCAGCGCGAGCATCAGATAGCCGAGCGCGAGCACGATCCCGCCGGCGGTCATGGTGCGGCGCGCGCCGAGCACCTTGTCGCCGATCCAGCCGCCGATCGACGGCGCCGAAAACACGAGCGCGGTGAACGCGCCCCAGGTCAGGTTGGCGTGGTCATCGGCGAACCCGATCTTGTTGACCATGAACAGCACGAGCAACGCAGCCATGCCGTAATAGCCGAAGCGCTCCCACATTTCGATCAGAAAAACAGTCGTGAACGAGCGCGTCTGCGAGGTGCCGGACGAGTGAGTAAGCATGGGAGAAAATCCTTCGGACAACAATAAGCGAATCGGCGCAAACCAAGCTTCCGATCGCAAGAAATAACTAAATGAACGAGACGCGCGGATCAGGCCATGTGGCGATCGCGGGTGCGATTATCCGCGAGTAAAACTCAAAATTATCGCAGATTGCAGACGAATGTCTGCTTGCAATCAAGAGACGTGGCGGTGAAGCATATCGGGGAGGTGCGAGAGTTGCGCGCGCGACGCGGCGTGGCCGCATATGCAAGTGGTTGAACTTTCATTGAACTTCAATTTTCCTGACGCGATTCTCGCGTGTGGTGAGAATCGATCGTTGCAGATATCGAACGCACCGAAGGGTCGCTTCACGCGCGTCGCTGGGTTCAGCGAAAAGCAAGCGTATTGCGATTCACGAGCGACGCATTTTGTTGTTATTTGTAATTCGGGTCACTCGCGGATAGCGCTAAGGACTTATCACGTCGTCATTCTCCATGAGTCAACGTAATAATCGGCGCGATTAATCGCGATTTCGATACGCGGGAATCAAGTCGCAGGGCGGCGTACGAATGCGAGCATGACACCGAAACAGATCATGAGCGCCCCGCTTACGCGATTGAACCAGACGAAGCTACGCGCGCCGCGCGAAAGCGAACCCAGGCGCGCACCCAGGGCGGCGTAAATGACGATCGCCACCAGTTCGAGCAGAAGGAACGTCGCGCCGAGGATCGCGAAGCTCGTCGCGTACGCGCTGCGATCGACGAACTGCGGGAAGAATGCGGTGAACACGAGTATCGCTTTCGGATTTCCGGCAGCGACCCAGAACTCCTGCTTGGTGAGCCGTGCGAGACTCACAGGGCCGCGCGCCACACCCTCTTCCTTGACGACGAGCGACGGCCCCGACCGCATCAGCTTCACGCCGATCCAGACGAGATAGGCCGCACCGGCCAGCTTGATCGCGGTGAAAAGCGTCTGCGACGCCAGCAGCAGCGCGCCGAGCCCCAGTCCCGCGATGGCGATCATGATCGCGAACGCGACGATCCGTCCCGACGACGCCAGCACCGAAGCGCGCACGCCATCGCGCGCGCCGTTCGACAGCGACAGAACGTTGTTCGGCCCGAACGCCATGTTGATAGCGAAGCATGCGGGCAGGAAGATCGAAAAGGTCTGGAGCGACATGGGGCACCTGCTGACCAGCGGAAAACAGACGGCTAAGTTATCACGCGCACGACGCCCTCAAAAGTCTCAGAAACGATGACGGATGCCCGTGCTCAGCATCAGTTGATTGCGGCCGCTCGACGGATCGTTGGTGTTGATGATCGCCGGCGCGCCCGACGACGCGCGCTGATAGATCGACTCGAGATACACGTCCGTGCGCTTGGACAGCAGATAGTCGACCTGCAACGCCCCCTCGTGCCAGTGCGCTCCGCCGCCGCTGGTGTAGACGTACATTCCCGACAACTGGATGGCCGGCGTCAGCTTGTAGATGCCATTGATCTCGTAGTTGTTGAGCGCGAGCGACGGCATCGCGTCGCCGGTGTCCGCATCGGTCACGCCGGAGTTGATCGCGCGGGAAAACGCGCCGCTCAGCGTGAATTCGCCCAACTCGTAGCTCATGCCAATGCCGAACGTGTTCTGCCGCTGTACGTTCGCGTTGAAGACCGTGTTGCCGGAGCCGGGCAGCGTAAGCGAATCGTATGCGCCGATCGTCGTGTTGCCGCGCCCGTTGTTGTGCAAGTAGGCCGCGCCCGCATTGAACGATCCGATCGAGTAGTTCGCCCCGACACTGTACGCGCGGTTGTCCGAGAACGCGCCCGCCTCGTTGGAGAACGCGTAGAGGCCACCGAAGCTGAAGCCGCCGTAATTCGCGCTGGTGTACTTGACGGAGTTCGAGGCAAGGAACGAGTTATTCGCGTTGTCGTTATCGAGCACGTGGGCGAACGCGGTGCCGCCCGTGTTGCCGGTGAGCGTGAAGGTCTGGAAATAATCGTGAATCGAATCGTACTGGCGGCCGAAGGTGACCGTTCCGAGCGTATCCGTGCCGATGCCGACATACATCGGATGGTCGTTGAGACCTTCGCCCGTCGCGACCGACAAGCCGCGCTCGAGCCGAAAGATTGCGCGCGCGCCGCCGCCCAGGTCCTCGGAACCTTGCAGTCCCCAGTAGCTGCCGTCGATGGTGCCGCTCGTCAGACGATACTGCGAGTGGCCGCCCACGTTGCTGGTATAAGCGACGCCGGCGTCGAGTTCGCCGTAGAGCTGCACCGAGCTCTGTGCCCAGACCGCCGCCGGCGAGCCGATGAGCATCGCGCATACCGCGACCGAAAACGCGAGCGAGGGCGTGTCGGGCGCGGCGGCATGGCGGCCCTCGGCGATCGACGACGCGGTTCGGGACGCTTTGGGGCGGTTCGGCATGAAAGTCTCCAGCGGTTTTCGTTTCAAGTGGATTGTCAATTTTGCGACAGGGTTTGTCAGTCAGAAAAAAGTCCCGCCCCGCCGCTGTGTCCTGGAACCAACGTTCGACCGTTCTCGACGCGTTTTCATGTTGCCGGATCGTCGCGATTGGGCGTAGACGGCACGTGCAGGCGCATGCCGCTAGAATCGGACGACTTCAGCCAACCTCATCACGCCCATGCCCATGTCCAGTCAGATTCGCGCCATCCTCACCGGCCACACCCGCGGACTCGGCGCCGCGCTCGCGGAAGCTTTGCTCGCGCAAGGCGCCGACGTGCTTGCGATTTCCCGAAAGCGCAACGACGAACTCGCCGCGCGCCATCCCGGCCGGCTTCACGAAATCGAACTGGATCTGGCCGATCTGCCGAAACTTACCGAATGGCTGTCGGGTGAAACCTTGTCGGGCTTCGTCTCCGGAGCGGCGCGCGTGCTGCTCGTCAACAACGCGGGGATGCTCGCGCCGGTCGGCAGTCTCGCGGATCAAGAGCCTGCCGCCGTCGCGCGCGCGGTCAGCGTGAATGTGGCCGCCCCGCTCATGCTTGCCGCGGCCGTGGTCCAGGCGAGCGCGCAGGCCACGGATACGCGCATCGTCCATGTTTCCAGCGGCGCGGCACGCAACGCCTATCCCGGCTGGAGCATCTACTGCGCGACCAAGGCGGCGCTCGATCATCACGCGCGCGCGGTCGCACTCGACGGCAATCGCGCGCTGCGCATCTGCAGCGTCGCGCCGGGCGTCGTGGACACCGACATGCAAGCCGAAATCCGCGGCACGGGCCTCGACCGCTTTCCGATGCGCGAACGCTTCGACGCACTCAAGCGCGATGGCCAGCTCGCGACGCCCGAGGAGTCCGCGCGCAAGGTCGCCGACTATCTATTGAGCGAGGCATTCGGCGATACGCCGACAGCGGATGTCCGCGATCTGAACTGACTTAAGCGATTATTGAATTTCGCAACTTATGACTTCCTTATGGCGGACTTGAACCGCCATCAGGCCGCTTCGACCGCCGCGCGCGACGATCCGAGCGCCCCGCGCGATAGCGCGTCGGCGCGCACGTTGCGGGCGCGCGGTATCCACTGCAGCCGCACATCGCCGATCCGCGCGACAAGCTCGCGGACGCGCGCCGCATGGTGCGCAAGCGACCGAATGCCCGCGCCGTCCGGCGCGCTTGCGTCGTCGATCACGACACGGCTGTCGCCGTAGATCACCGCATCCGTGGCGCCTGCGCGCGCTGCCGCCTCCAGCACGGCGATGAGCGCGAGATATTCCGCCGCGCTGCTGTCGCCCGTGCCGGCGGCGACGCTGATCTCAATGGTTTCTCCCCGCGGCCCGACGAGCACGCCGCCGATCCCGAGCCGACCCGGGTTCGGCAGCGCAGAGCCGTCGAACCAGCCGCGCCATCCGTCGGCGTCGACCTCGGCATTACGCCGCTTCGCCTGGCCCGCGCGCTCGGCCCGAAGGCTTTCGCGCGAACGCAGCGCATCGGCGTGTCGGGTTTGCGCGGCGCGGCGCGCATCGATCAGATTGCGCAAGGACTGTCCGTCCGCCGCTTTCTCCAGTGTCCTGACGAGCGCCGCGTGCTCGGATATTCCCGCGCCCCTGGCGAGCCGCCGGCTCTGCATGCGCTCCTTCTTGTACGCGACGGCGAGCAGTTCCTCGAAAGCAATCATGGGCAGCGGCAGGATTGAACGAACCCGGAGCTTAGCAGACACGCGCGACGCGTCATGGGTACGGCCGTTGCTGATCGGAATGCGTCTACACAACCGGTCAAGGAGCGGATCATGATTCAATCGACGGAGCCGTCTTCGGCAGGCGCGAAGATCGTTGGCAAGGGCGCAGCGACGGCCGCGGGCCCCGGACCCGACGTCATGGCGGCGAGCACGCTCGACGGCAATTCAGTGATGAGCAGCGACGGCCACGACGTCGGCTCGCTCAAGGAAATCATGCTCGATGTGACGAGCGGACGCGTGGCGTATGCGGTGCTGTCGAGCGGCGGATTTCTCGGCATCGGCGACAAGCTGCTGGCCGTGCCCTGGAGCGCGCTCACGCTCGATACCGATAACCGCTGCTTCCGGATCGACGCAACAGCCGAACAGGTGCGCAACTCGCCGGGCTTCGACAAGGATTCGTGGCCGTCGATGGCCGACCGCGTCTGGGCGAGCACCGTGCATCAGCACTACGGACGCGAGCCGTACTGGTCGAACGACCGCGTGAGCGACGTCGGCCCGAGCGGCGCAATTCCGCCAGGCGGCGTGGATGCGCCGGAAGCGGGCGGCGTGAAGCTATAAACGGGGATCGCCGCGCAATGGCGGCAGGAAGGTGCAAAGGGCGTGCGCGCGTTCAATCGCGCGGACGCTCTCCGACTTGAATGTCGATGTTTTCGGTCTCGTCCATCAGCGCGCGCAGGACGTCGCCCGCGAAGTCCTCGATGGCGAAGTGCCATTCGAGCGAGCCGACCGGGAAGTCGTTGGGACTGCACTTGCCCTGCGCACGTCGAATCGCACCCACCGAGAGGCTCAGCGCGCGTGCGTGCTGAAAGTGTGGGTCGTCCGAGTCGAGGAACGGGAATTGATCTTTATCCATGACACCCTTAACGGTCCCGGCCGATGAAACTTTAGGCCAGCCTTGAACGCGCAATCGTTTGCGCACGTTTCGGCTTGAAGACGCCATGCAACCCTATCGAAATCTAGCCGGCAATTCGGGCGTCGAAGCATTCGACATCCTGCGCGACGGCATCAAGGTGCGCTTTGTCAGCGGCGGGACATACTTGTATGACTATCGCGTGCCCGGTCGCACGCGCGTCGAGGAAATGAAGCAACTCGCCCGCGCCGGACGCGGGCTCAGCACATACATTGCGAAGTTCGTTGCGGAGTATGCCGAAAGAATCGACTAGCTGCACGAAGGGGCGATTCTACGCGAGATCGGAACGTTTTCTTCGGATGAATCTGACGGAATGTCACCGTATGGGCGGCAGATGCGGCACGCTCTCGTTGATGGTCGCATCGAGTTGATGACGTTGGCGCTGTAGTTTGTTTAGTTGCGTCTGCGCGGCGACGCGTCGCCCGTCCAGTTGCGCGAGCGCCTTGCGCACTTCCTGCTGCTTGAGCGCGACTTCCTGATCCTGCTCGCCGCCTCGATGCAGATCGACACGCACGCGTTCGATCTGTGCCTCGGACTCCGCAATGAGACGCGAGAACTGCTCGTTCTGGGCCTCGAGATGCGCGCGCCGCATTTCGGCGTCGGCAAGACGCATTGCCTGTTCAACGAAATGCCGGAACGCCGGCTCCGCCGCGTCGATGTCGCCGGCCTTGAGCACCCGCCAGACGGCGCCCTCGTGATACAGCACGGCGTAATAAATCAGCTCGCGCGGATAAAACATCAGACTCGCGGAATATCCAAAGCTCTGAAACGTGCGAAACGTCGAAAGCGAGCCTTGCTGAACGAGCCATTCGACCTCGGCGAGTTGCGCAGCTTGCAACGCCTGCTTGCCGGATTGCTGAAGCGGAACCGCGGCAGGCCGCAGCGGCGTCACGCGCGTCGAAGACGGGGCTAACGGGACCTCTTCGTTCTTGGGCATGTCTTCCGCGTGAATTTCAGGCGCGGGGAAGCGGATTGGATTGTGCGCTTTCTGGCGCACCAGAAACGATGGCGCATTGTCGAGCAAGCTCCCTCTTCTGCTCAGCAGACTCTTCACGATGGCTCCCTGGCAGATCCATTTTCAGGACCCGCCGTCATGCAGTGACCTTGGCGGAAAACAGGACCGCAACATGTGTTATTCGAGTTTCCTGAATGCAGAACGCGATTATTCTGCATGACGAACGACGGCCATTAGTTTTCGATCCAGTAAGCCGTCGAATGAAGTATAGGCAATACCCCCGCCGTTTCAAACGAAGTGCACTGAAACGCCGATGCGGTATGCGGGTCCGACAAGTAATACATCATAAAACCTAAAGCGACGAAATCAGAACGCGACGAATAATGGCCGAACTTCACGAGTGACGATAAGACGCCTGCGTGCCGCTCATTCTCAACTTTGCGATCTGGGCGGAGCGCGCTTTCGACATCAGCGCGACCATGCGCATGATCCTGATGCCCTGTATGCCGCACGCAATGCCCGGCGTATTGGCGACCCGGGATTCCAGCGTGCCCATCACGCCGTGCAGGTCGATGATCGGGGCGGGCGTGCCGGCTCTGCCAGTGGCCACGAAAGACTTCTGCACGGGCGCACGAGGCACCTGCGGCTCCGGTCGATTTTCCGTGAAGAAGTCGGAAAGAACAGCGGGCGTTTCGAAACGATGCGTTCCTTCGTCGCGATCCTGAAAAAATTTGTGAATCGATTCGAGATAGTGAATCGGCGCCTGCTCCGCGCGCCGGGCAATTGCCGCGCAGCGTTGCAGTTTCCAGTTTTCTCGCTGGCTGACCGACGCGATCAAATCCGCGATACGGATACGCAACTCCGCCTCGCGGCGCGTGATCAACGCGCCCACCATCTGCGCTTCTTCGCCCGACGGTTCGGGCAAACGATCGCGCCATTCCAGTAAATCGTTCAATGTGATCGACATGAAATACTCCGTGGCGTTCAGCCCTTTGAGTCGGATTCAGTGAGTTCGAGATTGTTTGGATCGCGAATTGTAATAGACCGCGCCCTTGATTGCCTGTTGAATATGCTATCCGTTTATCGGCCTTTATCGTCGTTTCAGACATAAATAAGGACAATCCTAATGCGACTTCAGCGCGGCACGTTCGATGCTAACAAGAATGCAAGCGGCGCGACTGGCGCCGACCTCAAAGGAGACGGATATGAGAACCCCCATGATGATCGCCGGCGCGCTTCTCGCGCTCGCCAGCACTGCGGCGCTTTCGCAGGAAATGTCACGCGATCAGTTGATGCAGCGCCAGCAGCAAATGCAGCCAGGCAAGAGCGAGCCGATGCCGAGTCCGCGCACGGGCGATGCGTCGCAAGGCGGCGTGCAGTCCGGCACATCGGGCAGCGGCACGCTCATGCAGCAACGCGAACAAGGCATGTCGCCGAATCAGTCGCAGGGGTCGCAATCGACCGGGACGATAAAGCAATAACCCGGCAGATGTTTTTGTCCACGACGCCGGCCGCGCGCCGGCGCTTTTGCGGGGACGCGGTCCACTGTCCGGGCGACCCGCGTTCCCCCGTGCGACCGGGAATGCGCGCCTAAAAACCGTATATACTGTTTTCTCCACACATGAGGAGAAAACGGATGAGTACACCGCAAGTCAAGGCACCGACCAGGAAGGCGTTCCCTTCCCCGAACCGCGCCGCTGACAAGACCGAGGCTCCCGGGAAAGTGGACAAAAACGCAGGCAAGAAAACGCATACAAAGGCCGCCGCGACGCCGAAGACCACGAAGAAACCACCCGCGAAAGCGCCCGCCGCAAAGCCGGCCGCGAAGACCTCTTCGGTCGAAGCCGCCGCAGCGAAGAAGACCGTCGAGAGTCAGCCCAAGTCCGACGCAAAACCCAGACGCGTGAAAAAGGAAAAGGTCGTGCGCGACAGCTTCACGATGCCTAAATCGGACTACGCGAAGATCGCCACGCTCAAGGAGAAGTGTCAGAAGAACGGCGTGCGCGTGAAGAAGAGCGAACTTCTGCGCGCCGCGCTGGCTATGCTCGACGCCGCGCCCGAAAAGCGTCTCGTCGAAGCGATCAAAGCGCTCGAAACGGTCAAGACCGGCCGCCCTGCGAACGCCTGAACGTCCAGGCCTCAGAAGAGATGTCGGAAGGCCCAGTAAAGGCCGGCCGCCAGCGCGATCGAGGCCCGGAGCCTCAACACCCACGCGAGCACGAGGCTGCGCACAGTGCTCCATTGCAGCTCCGACCCGTTGGCGGCCATCGTCCCCGCGACGCCCGAAGACAGCACGTGCGTCGTCGAGACCGGCAGGCCGCAGGCATCCGCCGCGCCAATCGTTAGCATCGCCACCATTTCAGCCGACGCGCCCTGCCCGTACGTCAAATGCTGCTTGCCGATCTTCTCGCCGACGGTTACGACGATGCGCTTCCAGCCGACCATCGTGCCGAGGCCGAGCGCGATCGCCACCGCGACCTTCACCCACGTGGGAATGAACTTCGTTGCGTGATCGACTGCAATTTCGTCGCCGCTTCTTTGATGCCGCGCAATGTTATGACGATGCCCGCGCTCGAGCACCGGCGCGAAAAGCTCGAGCAGGCAACGATGACGCAACTGCTCGCGGCGCAGGCCGTGCTTGTGCGACTCCACGACGTGCCCGCGGGCGAGGCAGCGTTGCGGCGTGTCGCGCCGGCGCTGCAAGACAAGGACGCCGTCGACGAAGCGGTGCGCTGGCTCGACAAGACAGCCCGCGACGAATCGCGCGCGGCGCTCAGGCGCCTGCGCTCGCTGCCTCGTTCGGCCTCGCGCGCCGTCCTTTCGTCCATCTCCGCGCGGCGGCTGCGCCCCCTCCATCCGGCGGCCGCCGTCATCGGGGTTTCGCGGTTGCCGAAGCATCGGCATCCTGAGCGGATGGCTGTCGCGCAGGGCGACGCCTTCCGTCATCGATACCCGCAAAGGAGCTTCGCCATGTACTTCGGGACACTGGTCACGTCGGCGCGTGACGATCGAGAAAACGCGACCTGGCAGCGCGACATGGATGCGTCGCGCGTCGTCGCGCCGGGCCGCTGGCGCGCTTTCTGGCGTACGCTCGTGCGACGCTTTGCGTGAGCAATCGCATACGAAGGTAAAGGATCGTCGCGCGCAGGGGTAATAGGATTCGTCCGAGCGTTTTTTACCGCTGAAGCCGCTTAAATGCAGCCCTTCTGTTCTTTGCAAGAGACTCACAAGATGAAGGAACTGCAGATTTCCGTCGACGCAAACGGCTACGTCACGCTTTCGCAATCGGTGCAGATCAGCGAGCATTGCGCCAACCGCGCCCGGCTGCTCATGTCGCTCGTGAATATCGTTTCGGCGCCCGGCGGTTTCGAACAACTCTGCTCGTATCCCGAATCGATGCGCCGCGACATTCTGAATCTGATGCGTTCGGTCGCGGAGGAGCAGTTGCCGCTCATCGCCGCCCTCGAGGAACACGCGGCGAAATCGGGCTATGAGCGAGGCGCCCAAGCCGCGCGCGAAGTTCTGATTCACGAGGCGCAGGCCGCGAACGCCGCCTTGCACTACGACGCCGAAAACCAGACCGCTCAGATGATCATGACCTCGCACTGAGCTTTTTTCACCTCGCTCGCGTGTCGCCAGGGACGCGAACGGGATCGATCCGATGCCGGTGCCCCGCACGGGCTTTTCCTCTACACCGGGCACACGGCATGCCGCGCCTGCACCGTTTCGCGATGCCGTACCGTCAAACCAACATCACAGCCATGCGAACACCCAGCATTATCCTGATACCGGTCGCCGTGGCGCTCTTTTCGAGCGCCGCACCCGCCAGCGCGCGATACACCGAGCACTGGGTATCCAGCGCGGAAGTCGTCCGCAACCCGCAAAAGTCTGTTGCACCGCAGAAAATCAAGCACACGGCGCACAAGGCACCCGTTCAGACCGCAGTGAACACACCGGACGACGATCCGATTGCGGCGTTCGCCCGGAAACCGGCGCGCCGCTGAGTCGTACCGCGGCTGAAAGGTTCGTCGCTCACATAACGCGACTAATCCGATTCCTTTCTTCCCCGCATCGACTATCCTTCTGAATGTCGTAAGAGGTGGGTTGCATGGGCCGCTGCGCCCTGCCATGTGCGAGAGTTCATCGAGCATTATTAGAGGCGCAGCCATACCGGCGCCCACTACTCTTACGACATCGATTTTCGGCCTTTCTCTCTTTCCCCCAGTCCTTGTCAATACGCGTGCCCGCCTTGCTATGACCGCGCGCGCCGTTCGTCTTGCGTAGTTATCCGAATTTTTGAATTATCAAGTGAGTCGTCGATAATGCGCGCTCGCAGATGCGGGGACGAGCCAAGAAAACGATGAAAGTGGGCGGGGTTGCAGGTGGGAACCAAGCGAACGCTGCTGTGCTGATGGGTCGCGTCTGTGTTCGCGTTTGGCTTATGCACATCGAAATCAATGCGCGTTAAAAAGCCCTTGATGATCAAGGGCTTAAGATTCTGGCGGAGAGAGGGGGATTCGAACCCCCGATAGGTTTTACCCTATACACGCTTTCCAGGCGTGCGACTTAAACCACTCATCCATCTCTCCGGAAGACCGCGATTATACCAACTTCCCGCGCGTGCGCCAGCCCCTATGGATGACGAATGTAATCGACGAGCGCGCGCGTGTACGCATCGGGCTTGCGGTCCAGAAGACTGACCGCGATCGCCACCGCGAACCCCGCCGGCACGCCGAATACGCCCGAACTGATCGGCTCGATGCCGAACCAGCGTGGCCCCGCGAAACCCGTCAGCTGCACGAAGAACGGATACGTCGACACGATGTAGTACACGCACACGACGAGCCCCGCAATCATCCCCGCGACGACGCCGCGCTGCGTCGTCCGCTTCCAGAACACGCCGAGCACGAGCGCCGGGAAGAGACTCGACGCCGCAAGAGAAAACGCCGCGCCGACGAGAAACAAAATGTTGCCCGCATTGAGCGACGCCACATACGAAGCCAGCAAAGCCACGCCCAGCAGCAGAATCTTGGAGATCGTCACGCGCCGCTGGCTGGTTGCGTGGCGATCGACCATGCAGTAGTAAACGTCGTGCGACAGCGCGTTGGCGATCGTGAGCAGCAGGCCGTCCGCCGTCGAGAGCGCGGCCGCCAGCGCGCCCGCCGCGATCAGGCCGGAGATCACATACGGCAATCCGGCAATCTCGGGCGCCGCGAGCACCACCATGTCCGGCTGCATCTGGATGCCGGCCCAGCGCACGATGCCGTCGCCGTTCACATCGCTGATACGGATCAGATACGGCTCCACGCGCCGCCACTGCGTGACCCACTGCGGCAGATCCGCGAAGCGATGACCGACCAGTCCCGTCAAGATCTCGTGCTTGATCAGCACGGCGAGCACCGGCACCGTCAAATAAAAGAGCGCGACGAAGAACAGTGTCCAGCCGACCGAACGCCGCGCAGACGAGACCGACGTCGTCGTGTTATAGCGCGTCAGGATGTGGGGCAGGCTCGCCGTGCCGATCGACAGGCACAAGAGCAGCGACAGGAAGTTCACCTGATGCACGCGCGGACTTTCATCGACGGAAGAGCCGGGCGCGAACGCCTCGGTCATCGGCACGGGCGCGGCGACGCGATCGATCAGCGAGTCGCGTTCGCGCGACCATTTGGCTTGCGCATCGGCGGGATCGCGCGGAAACGCCGCGAGCTCGCGCTCACGCTCGTTGATCTCGCGCAGCGGGCTGTTGTGCCGCCGCAATTCGGCAATCTCGGCAACGAGCCGCGCATGCTCGTCGTGGAACGACCGCGGCAACGCGTCGATGCGCTGCTGAATCCGCGCAGCCTGACGCTGATAATCGGCACGCACGCGCGCTTCCTCGGGTGAGACGGCGACGGCCCGCTCGAGCGCTTCGACGCGCTCCATCACGCGCCCATAGTTGAATTGCGGAAACCAGCCCAGCCCTTCGCGATGGGCGATCATCGACACCGGAATCAGCATCGCGCTGATGAGGATGATGTATTGCGCGACCTGCGTCCATGTCACCGCGCGCATCCCGCCCAGAAACGAGCACACGAGAATGCCCGCGAGGCCGCAGAAGATGCCGATCGAAAACTCGATGCCGATGAAGCGCGACGCGATCAATCCGATGCCCTGGATCTGCGCGACCAGGTACACGAACGAACAGAGAATCGCCGCGACCGCCGCGAGCGCGCGCACGAGATTGCTGGAGAAGCGCGTGCCGAGAAAATCGGGGATCGTGTAGCGCGCGAGCTTGCGCACGTAGGGCGCGAGCAGGAACGCGACGAGGCAGTAGCCGCCCGTCCAGCCCATCACATAGGCGAGGCCATCGTAGCCGCTCGCGTAGATCGAGCCCGCCAGACCGATGAACGACGCGGCCGAGAGCCAGTCCGCGGCGGTCGCCATGCCATTGAACGCGGACGGCACGCGCCGCCCGGCCACATAGTATTCGACGAGATCGGACGTGCGCGACAGGAGTCCGATCACCGCATACACCGCGATCGGCACGAACAGGAACACGTAGCCGATCCACATGCCCGGCCCCGTCGTGCGCTCGATGCGCTCCATCAGGAAGATGAAAAGCAAAAAACCGAGCGTATAGAGCGCGTAGGAAAGGATGAGCCGGTTCGTGAGCTTCATGCCGCGTCGCCCTGTTCCGATCGGGCGGCGCGCAGCAAACGCGCATCGGCGACTTGCATCAGCACGATATAGACGAGGATCAGCGCGACATAGACGAGAATCGCGCCCTGCGCGCCGAAGTAGAACGGCAGCGGAAAGCCCGCAACGCGCGCGTGCTGGAAACGCTGCGCGAAAAGCGGCACGCCGAAGGAGACGACGAAGCCGATCGTCATCAGCACGGCAATCAGCGCGACGTTGAAACGCCAGTAGCGTCGATGCGCGCGCGCCATCGCCGCCGATACGGGCGGCGGTGCGGCGGGCGTCGGGGAGAAATCGGACATGCGGCTTTTTAACAAAACCGCATGGCATCGGCAATAAGGATCGACCGCGCCCGCATCGGGCAGCGGCCGTCGCGAGATCAGCGCGCTTCGCCGAGCTGATCGAGGATGGCGGGGTTTTCCAGCGTCGACACGTCCTGCGTGATTTCCTCGCCCTTCGCGAGCGAGCGCAAGAGGCGACGCATGATCTTGCCCGAGCGCGTCTTCGGCAGGTTCTCGCCGAAGCGGATGTCCTTCGGCTTCGCAATCGGGCCGATTTCCTTGCCGACCCAGTTGCGCAACTCGGTCGCGATCTGCTTCGCTTCGTCGCCCTCCGGACGCGTGCGCTTCAGCACGACGAACGCGACCACGGCTTCACCCGTCGTATCGTCCGGCCGGCCGACGACCGCCGCTTCCGCGACCATCGGATTGGCGACCAGCGCCGACTCGATTTCCATCGTGCCGAGGCGGTGACCGGAGACGTTCAGCACGTCGTCGATACGGCCCATGATCGTGAAGTAGCCGGTCTGCTTGTCGCGCACCGCGCCGTCGCCGGCGAGATACAGCTTGCCGCCGAGTTCCTCGGGGAAGTAGCTCGTCTGATAGCGCTTCGGATCGCCCCAGACGTTGCGCAGCATGGACGGCCAGGGGCGCTTCACGACCAGAATGCCGCCCTGCCCGTTCGGCACGTCCTGGCCGGTCTCATCGACGATCGCCGCCATGATGCCCGGCAACGGCAGCGTGCACGATCCCGGCACGAGCGGCGTCGCGCCCGGCAGCGGTGTGATCATGTGGCCGCCGGTTTCGGTCTGCCACCATGTATCGACGATCGGGCATTGCCCCTTGCCGACGTTCTCGTGATACCACATCCACGCTTCCGGATTGATCGGCTCGCCCACGGTGCCGAGAATGCGCAGCGTCGACAGGTCGAAACTCTTCGGATGCACCTTCTCGTCCGCTTCCGACGCCTTGATGAGCGAGCGGATGGCCGTGGGCGCCGTGTAGAAGATCGTGACCTTGTGGCGCGCGATCATCTCCCAGAAACGGCCCGCGTGCGGATATGTCGGCACGCCTTCGAACATCACCTGCGTCGCGCCGATCGCGAGCGGTCCATAGGCAATGTAGCTGTGCCCGGTAATCCAGCCGATATCCGCCGTGCACCAGAAGACATCGCCCGGTTTCATGTCGAAGGTCCACTTCATCGTCTGCGCGGCCCACAGCAGGATGCCCGCCGTGCTGTGCTGCACGCCCTTGGGCTTGCCCGTCGAACCCGACGTATAGAGGATGAAGAGCGGATGCTCCGCGCTCACCCACTCCGGCTCGCACTTCGCCGGTTCGTTCTCGACGAGCTCGTGCAGCCACACGTCGCGGCCTTCGGTCCATGCGACCTTGCCGCCCGTGCGGCGATACACGATGACGTCCTTCACTTTCTCGCAGCCGCCCGCGGCGAGCGCTTCGTCGGCGATGCTCTTCAACGGCAGGGCCTTGCCGCCGCGCATCTGCTCGTCGGCGGTGATGAGCGCGACCGCCCCGACATCGACGAGACGTTCGTTGAGGGACTTCGACGAGAAGCCGCCGAACACGACCGAATGCGTGGCTCCAATGCGCACACACGCCTGCATCGCGACCACGCCTTCCACCGACATCGGCAGATAGATCACCACGCGGTCGCCTTTCTTGACGCCGCGCTTCTTGAGCGCATTGGCGAGGCGGCAGACGCGCTCGAGCAGCTCCTCGTAGGTGACGTTGGTGACAGTGCCGTCGTCGGCTTCGAAAATGATCGCGTTCTCGTTGCCACGCCCCGCTTCGACGTGACGGTCGAGACAGTTGTACGACGCATTGAGCTCGCCGTCCTCGAACCACGTGTAGAACGGCGCCTTCGATTCGTCCAGCACCTTCGTGAAGGGCTTGTGCCAGGCGAGCGTCTCGCGCGCGACGCGCGCCCAGAAGCCTTCGTAATCACGCTCCGCTTCCGCTACAAGCGCCTTGTAGGCGTCCATGCCGGAGATTGCCGCGCCCGCAGTTGCCTTGGCTGACGGCGGGAACACACGTTTTTCCTGAAGAACCGATTCGATCGCAGACATCGACAACCTCTCCTGATGGTGTTTCCAAAATCCGGCGGCGCGCACATCGCTGAATGGGTTGCGTGCGCCGCATGTTTATGAGGTTCGAACGCGGGATGCGCGCGGCGTTCCCGTGTCCGACCTTGTCTCCTTGAACCGTGCCGGGGCGGCACGAACAGCATGTCAGGTCACATTCGCGCGCCCATGACATCCTGCATTGATTTCAAGATAAGCCGTTGAACTTACCCGCTTCTTACGTGGCCGATCCAACGGGCACGGGGTATACACGGAGTCCGCGGGGCTTCTACAATGCGTCCCCACAATCGTAACTGAACTATGCGCGCGGTATCCAGCTTGAATCGCTACGCCCTCTTACTCATCGGCGCCATGCTGCTCGTCGGAAGCAACGTCGGCATCGGCAAGTCGATCGTCGCTTTCGTTCCCGTGCCGCTCTTCGCCCTGCTGCGCTTCGTGATTGCGCTGGCGGTGCTCTGGCCGCTCCTGCGCTGGTCGAAGATGAAGCGCGTCGCGCGCGGCGAGTGGATCAATCTTTTCCTGCAGGCGTTGTTCGGCACGTTCGGATTCACGTTGCTGATGCTCAACGGCGTCGCGCGCACGAGCGCGGTCGCGGCGGGCGTCATCACGAGCACGATCCCGGCCGTGGTCGCGCTCTTCGCGTGGATCTTCCTGAAAGAGAAGCCGGGCGGCCGCGCGCTCGCGTCGATCGGGCTGGCTATCGCGGGCGTGCTCGTCATCAACGTCGCTCAGGCCGGCGACACGGGCGCGAGCTCGTTGCCCGGCAATCTGATGGTGCTCGGCGCGGTGTGCTGCGAATCGCTTTACGTGATCCTGTCGCGCCGTCTCACGCAGACGCTGCCCGCCATCGACATCTGCGCGTACACGCACGCCATCGGTCTGCTGCTGATGCTGCCCGTCGTCGGATCGGGCGCGACCTCGCTCGCGCACTTCGACTGGGCCAGCGTCGCCTGGGACACGTGGGCGCTCGTCTTATGGTATGGACTCTCCGCCAGCGTCTTCTCCTTCTGGCTGTGGATGAAAGGCATACGTCACGTCGACGGCAGTCTCGCCGGCGTGTTCTGTGCCGTTCTGCCCGTCGCGGCGGCGCTCTACGGCATCGCTTTCCTCGACGAGCGGCCGACGCTCGCGCACGGCGTCGCGCTCGCGTGTGTCGTGACGGGCATCGCGCTCGCGAGCCTCAAACCGCGCTCCGCCGGCTCCGTGCCGCGGGAAACGGTCATTCAGGAACGGCTCAACCGTTAAGCGAATTCTGAAAGCTTTCGGCAGGCGCGCCGGGTGACGCGCTACAATAACGGGCTTCCTGACACCGCAATTGCGCTCAAGCGCGCGTTTGCCGGCGCATCGCACGTTTTGTTCGTCATATTCGCCTGTCATCGTGTCCGGTCCGACCTGCCTCGACTGAAAAGCCGCCATGTCCGCTCCCAAGCATTCTCCCGCCTCGCCCCCTCAGTCCGGCTCGATGAAAGTGCTGCCGAAAGTCATCTTCATGAGCCGCTGGCTCCAGGTGCCGCTCTACCTGGGCCTGATCGTCGCGCAAGGCGTCTACGTCGTGCTGTTCCTGAAGGAAGTGTGGCACCTCGTCACGCACGCAATGACGCTCGACGAAACCAACATCATGCTCGTGGTCCTCGGCCTGATCGACGTGGTGATGATCTCCAATCTGCTCATCATGGTGATCGTCGGCGGGTATGAGACTTTCGTGTCGCGCCTCGGCGTCGAAGGTCATCCCGACGAACCCGAGTGGCTCGATCACGTCAACGCGGGCGTGCTGAAAGTGAAGCTGTCGATGGCGCTCATCAGCATCTCGTCGATCCACCTGCTGAAAACCTTCATCAACCCTGACCAGCACACGTTCCACACGGTGTTGTGGCAGGTTGTCATCCACGTCGCGTTCCTCGTTTCCGCGCTCATCATGGCGTACGTCGACCGGCTGACCACGCACACGCATCCGAAGCACTTTCACAGCGAGACCATCGCGCCCCGAAGCGCGCTCGACTGAAGCGTCCGATAGAACGCACGCAAAAATTTCGTCCCCCAGAGCCCAAGCCATGACCGTCATCAAGCAGGAAGACCTGATTCAGAGCATCGCCGATTCGCTGCAATACATCAGCTACTACCATCCGCTCGACTACATTCAGGCGCTCGGCCGCGCCTACGAGCTGGAAGAGAGCCCCGCCGCGAAAGACGCGATCGCGCAGATCCTGACCAACAGCCGCATGTGCGCCGAAGGCAAGCGCCCGATCTGCCAGGACACGGGCATCGTCACGGTGTTCGTGAAAGTGGGCATGGATGTGCGCTGGGACGGCGCGACGATGTCGGTCACCGACATGATCAACGAAGGCGTGCGCCGCGGTTACCTGAACCCGGACAACGTGCTGCGCGCATCGATCGTGAGTCCGCCCGAAGGCGGCCGCAAGAACACGAAGGACAACACGCCGGCCGTGATCCACTACGAGATCGTGCCGGGCGACAAGGTCGACGTCCAGGTCGCGGCCAAGGGCGGCGGCTCGGAGAACAAGTCGAAGTTCGCGATGCTGAATCCGTCGGATTCGATCGTCGACTGGATTCTGAAGACCGTGCCGACGATGGGCGCCGGCTGGTGCCCGCCGGGGATGCTCGGCATCGGCATTGGCGGCACTGCTGAAAAGGCGATGGTCATGGCGAAGGAATCGCTGATGGACCCGATCGACATTCAGGACGTCATCGCGCGCGGACCGCAGGACTGGATCGAAGAATTGCGCGTCGAACTGCACGAGAAAGTGAACGCGCTCGGCATCGGCGCGCAAGGTCTCGGCGGCCTCGCGACCGTGCTCGACGTGAAGATCATGGCGGCGCCGACGCACGCGGCGTCGAAGCCCATCGCGATCATCCCGAACTGCGCGGCCACGCGCCACGCGCACTTCACGCTCGACGGCTCGGGCGCGGCGAAGCTCGAAGCGCCGCCGCTCGACGCATGGCCGAAGGTCACCTGGGCGCCGAACACGGAAACCAGCAAGCGCATCGATCTGAACACGCTGACGCCGGAAGAAGTCGCGTCGTGGAAGCCGGGTCAGACGCTGCTCCTGTCGGGCAAGATGCTGACGGGCCGCGACGCCGCGCACAAGCGCATCGCCGACATGCTCGCCAAGGGCGAAAAGCTGCCGGTGGATTTCACGAACCGCGTGATTTACTACGTCGGTCCGGTGGATCCGGTGCGCGACGAAGCCGTCGGCCCGGCGGGCCCGACCACGGCCACCCGCATGGACAAGTTCACCGAGATGATGCTCGCGCAAACCGGCCTCATCTCGATGATCGGCAAGGCCGAGCGCGGCCCGGTCGCGATCGAGGCGATCAAGAATCACAAGGCCGCGTATCTGATGGCGGTCGGCGGCGCGGCGTATCTCGTATCAAAGGCGATCCGCGAGGCGGAGGTGCTCGCGTTCGAAGACCTCGGCATGGAAGCGATCTATGAATTCGACGTGCAGGACATGCCGGTGACGGTCGCCGTCGATTCGACCGGCACGTCGGTCCACAAGACGGGCCCCGCAGAATGGCAGGCGAAGATCGGCAAAATTCCGGTCGCGACGGCTTGATTGCCGCTTGACGGCGGTTTGCCACCGCTACTGATGGGCACGAGCCGGGCGATCCACCCGGCTCTTTTCTTTGCAACGCCGCCAGCTGAGAAAGGTTTTCATTCCCGGTTTCATCGAAACAAAAAATTTCTTCTCAACCTTGGCATTGCCACGCTCAAGGTTTATCTTTTCAAAAGCCCCACGTTTAGAACAGGAATCAAAATCATGCAAGGCGACGCGAAAGTCATCGAATTTTTGAACGCGCAGTTGAAGAACGAACTGACCGCGATCAATCAATACTTCCTGCACGCCCGGATGTATCAGCACTGGGGCCTCGAGAAGCTGAACAAGCACGAGTACGACGAATCGATCGGCGAGATGAAGCATGCCGACTGGCTGATCCAGCGCGTGTTCATGCTAGACGGACTGCCGAATCTGCAGGACCTGCACAAGCTGCTGATCGGTGAAGAGACCAAGGAAATCCTCGAATGCGATCTGAAGCTCGAGCAGATTTCCCAGTCCACCTGCAAGGAAGCCATCGCGTATTGCGAGTCGGTGCGCGATTTCGTCTCGCGCGAAATATTCGAAAAGATCCTGCACGACACCGAAGAGCACATCGACTGGCTGGAAACGCAACTCGATCTGATCGACAAGGTCGGCATCCAGAACTACCAGCAGACCATGATGGGCGATCACGAGTAACCGCATGCCCGGCGCAGTGCCTTCCCAGAAGCCGAACGGGCGTGCCGCGTCAGACGCGAGCGCGCCGGTCGGCATTTTCGATTCCGGTCTCGGCGGGTTGTCGGTGCTTCGCGCCGTACGCGCGACGCTGCCGCACGAACGTCTGATCTACGTCGCTGATTCGCGCCACGCGCCCTACGGCGAGCGCGACGACGATTTCATCGTCGACCGCACGATGGCGATCGGCGAATGGCTCGTCGGGCAAGGCGCGAAGGCGCTCGTCGTCGCATGCAATACCGCCACCGCCCAGTCGATCGCGCTCGTGCGTGAGCGCCTGCCGATTCCGCTCGTCGGCGTCGAGCCGGGGGTGAAGCCCGCGGCGGCTGTGTCGAAGTCGCGTGTGGTCGGCGTACTCGCCACGGCCGTCACATTGCGCTCCCCGCGCTTTCAGTCACTGCTCGACCGGTACGCGGGAGATTGCCGGTTCATCTGTCAGGCGGGACATGGGCTGGTTCAGGCCGTCGAGCGTTGCGACACGTCGTCGCCCGCGCTGATGGCGCTGCTCGAAAGCTATCTCGCGCCCATGCTCGACGCCGGGGCGGACACGCTCGTGCTCGGCTGCACGCATTACCCTTTTCTCGATCGCGCGATTCGTGACATCGCCGGGGAGCGACTGCAGATCATCGATACGAGCGTGGCGATCGCTCGGCAACTCGATCGCCTGCTGGACGCGCATGCGCAGAAAAACGTGAGCACGCCACCCGAAACCCTGCCCCGCTTCTATTCCACCGCCGATGGCGCAACTCAGCGCCAGCTCGCCGCGGCCCTGCTTCAAATCGACGCGAAAGTCGAGCATGTGGATATCCCCTCGCGCCGAACGCGTCTCGCTGAACCCGACATCGTCTGAGGGTTTCCTCGCGCCGCGCTCTTTCACACGCGCGCTTTCGCCCGCCGGACAAGACGCCTGGCAATAAACCCGCCTACTTGCGCGCTGTGTTACAAAAAACACAGAACCCCGCTTGCAAAGCCGCGCATAACGAATGATAATAATTCGCATTAACGCAAGCTATCGCGAACGATCATGATTGTCTGTGTCTGCAAATCAGTGTCCGACCGAAAGATCCGCGCCGCTATCGCCGAGGGAGTGGACTCTTTCGACGAACTGCAATTCGAGCTCGGCGTGGCGCTGTGCTGCGGAAAATGCGAGCCGACCGTTCGCGACGTGATGGCAGAAAGCGGTGTGTGTTCGTCCCGCTGCGGGGTCGAGCAGCGCGAACACGTTGCACCCCTCACGTTCTACGAACGCCAGGCCGCCTGAAGCGTCCCGCGCGGCCGTGACGCAGCACTAACGACGGCGCCCGCGGCTTGTCCGGTCGCGCCGTCAAGTCGTTTTTTCTCGTCTCCAGCAAGCCAGGTTACCTTCGAACTTCCGGTCACTTCGAGCCAGCCGAGCAACCCCTTACCCCTGGAGGGAAAGATGGAACTGCTGATCGGTTTCGTGGCCACCCTGTTCATTTCCCTGCTGATTTTTCGAACATGACGTCGCTTGGTTTCTTTTGCACCGTGCCTGCGCTGTCGTTGGACTCCGAGTTGAAAGGCAGCCTCACCAGCAAGCATTCACGCAGTACCGCAGGCAGCCAATAACAATGCAGTCCCCGACCACCACTCCCGCCGCGTTTCAGACCGCGCCAGCCGCAAACGCCAATCCGCGCGTCGTCGCGGCGTGCGCCGCTGTCGTCATCATTCACGCCGCGCTTCTGGGCGTCGCGCTGACGATGCACCGCGAGCCGCTGCCGCGCCCGATCGAAGCCAAATCGATCACCGCCCAACTGATCAGCGAAACGCCGCAGCCCGCGCCGCAGCCGGTCGCCGTCGAAACGCCGCCGCCGCCGAAGCCGGTTCCGCAGCCCGTTCCGAAGCCGCAGCCCAAGCCGAAGGTCAAGCCGAAAGTCGAGCCGAAGCCCACGCCGATGCCGGTCGCCGAGGCGCCCTCGCAAATTGCCGCGCCTGCGCCCGAACCCACGCCGCCCGCCCCGCCGCAGCCCGCGCCGCAGCCCGCCGCGCCCGCCATCGGCAAGCCGAGCATGGATCTCGCCGCGCCGAAGAACGTCGCGCACCTCAGTTGTAACATCGCGCAGCCAGACTATCCGTCGATGTCCAGGCGCCGCGGCGAAACCGGCACGGCTGTCATCCGGCTGACGGTGGGGCTGTCCGGCAAAATCGAAAACGTCACGCTGCAAAAGAGCAGCGGTTCGTCGCGGCTCGACGACGCGGCGCTCGAGGCCGTACGCGGCAGCGCGTGCAGCCCCTATAAGGAAAATGGCGAAGCGATTCGCGCGACCGCCACGGTGCCATTCGTTTTCAGTCTGAACGACTGATCGATTTTTTTAGATACAGAGAAGGAACGGGAAAATGCAAAACTACGGGATTGCGCACGTCTGGGCGCAAGGCGACTTCGTGACGCGGGGCATCGCGCTCGCGCTCGTCATCATGTCGGTGCTTTCGTGGACGGTGATCATCGTGAAAGCATGGAATGTCGTGCGCCTGAAGCGCCTGACCAAGAACGCCGAACAGGCGTTCTGGCATTCCGACGACTTCAACGACGGGATCAAGAAGCTCGGCAGCCAGTCGTCCAGCCCCGCGGACAACCCGTTCCTCGCGCTCGCGCTCGCCGGACAGGAAGCCGCCGACCATCATCATCAGACGCAGCCGCATCTGCACGACCGCATGGACGTGTCGGATTGGATCACGCGCTGCCTCAAGGACGTGATGGATGAAGGCGTCGGCCGCATGCAGGCGGGTCTCGCGGTGCTCGCGTCGATCGGGTCCACGTCGCCGTTCGTCGGTCTTTTTGGCACCGTCTGGGGTATCTATCACGCGCTTCTGACGATCGGCGCGACAGGCCAGACGTCGATCGATCAGGTCGCGGGCCCCGTCGGCGAATCGCTCATCATGACCGCGTTCGGCCTCTTCGTCGCAATTCCGGCTGTGCTCGGCTACAACGCCCTCACCCGCGCGAACAAGGGCATCGTCACGAAGCTGAACCGCTTCGCGCACGGCCTGCACGCATTCTTCGTCACGGGCTCGAAGCTCTCGTCGACCAAGCGCGCGACGAACGCCTCGACAGACAGCCTGCGTCTCGCGACGCGCGCGTCGTAAGCGCGGAGGTTCGCATCATGGCCATGAGCCCTTTCGCCGGAGATGAAGACGACGGCATGATGAGCGAGATCAACATGACGCCGCTCGTCGACGTCATGCTGGTTCTCTTGATCATCTTCCTCGTCACGATCCCGGCCATGCATCACGCGGTGAAGATCGACCTGCCGCACGCGAGCAGCCAGCCGCAGGACGAGAAGCCCGCGCATGTAAATATCGCGATCAAAGCCGACGGCACGACGCTGTGGGACGATCAGCCGATCGACGAAGCGACGCTCGAGGCGCGCATCGCGCAGGCATCGCAGCAGAATCCGCAGCCGGAGATCCATCTGCGCGCGGACCGTCAGGTGGCCTACGAGAAAGTCGCCGATCTGATGTCGGCGGCGCAGGCCGGCGGACTCACGAAGATCGGTTTCGTCACAGAGCCGAAGAGCGGCAAGTAAGCGCTCGCGCAAGCCTCAAAGTAAAAGGCCTTCATCGTCAGATGAAGGCCTTTTTTCGTGCGCACTCGGCGCATTCGGGTGAGGCGGTCACTTTGGGTTCGAGTAGCCAGAACCGGAAGTCCCGTCACATGCGGCAGCCGTGGTCGACACGGACAGCGCAATCAACCCTATCAGGCTAACTATCAGAGCAGCCGTGAGTTTTCGCATAAGGAGCTCCTTAGCGAAGGGAGCTTCAATATACCGCTGCGACTGCTCGCCATCAATTGAATCTGACCATCGCAAACGCGCGCTTCAATGTCATAAACCAATGACAGACGCCGATGCGGTCAAACTGTTTCCCGTTCGGGCGCTTCCTGAACAGGACATTCTCCTGGGAAGCGCTGGCCGCTGCCGATCGACTCCACGAGAAAATCGACAAACGCGCGCACTGCCGGGACCATGCCCTGGCGCGACAGAAAGACTGCATAGAGTTGCGGCGACGGAAACGTCCAGCCCGGCATCACCGGCGAGAGTTGGCCCGTTCGCAGCGGCGCGCCGTACATCATTTCTGGCAGCGCCGCGATGCCGACGCCGCGCATCACGGCTTCACGGATCATCGACAGGTCCGCCGTGACGAGCCGCGGCTCGTGCTCGAACTCGTGGCGCGTGCCGTCAGGCGCGATCAGCCGGTAGACGTGGCGGCCATCGGCGGACGGCGTGTCGATCGTGTCGTATTGGGCGAGCTCGGCGGGCGTCATCGGCGGCGCATTCGACTTGAGCAGCGACGGCGCCGCGACGAGCATCTGCTCCGTGCGCCACAACGGCCGTGCGACGACGTTCGAGCTCGCGGGCGGCTCCGAGCGCACGCGCAGCGCCACATCGATCGCATCCTCGAACAGATCGACGACACGATTCGTCACGCGCAAAACGATGCGCACCTCCGGATAGCGATGCATGAAATCCGGCATCACCGCGGAGAGAAACGTCTGCGCGATCGTCACCGGCACGCTCACGCGCACCGTTCCGCGCGGCGAATCGCGCAGGCTTTGCACGACATTGACCGCCGCCTGCGCTTCCGCGAGCATCGCCTGACAGTGCTGGTAGAAAAGCTGTCCGGCTTCGGTCAGCGCGAGCTTGCGCGTCGAGCGTTGCAGCAGCCGCACGCCGAGCGACGCCTCGAGCTCGGACACACGCCGCGACAGTCGCGACTTCGAGATGCCGAGCACGCGCTCGGCAGCCGAAAATCCGCCGTGTTCGACCACGTGCGAGAAATACATCAGATCGTTCAGGTCATGCGAGTCGGCTTTCATGGTCGCTCGTTGAGGCTGGGAATTCGGATTGACGCGTTCGTTATCGCCAGCGCGACAATCCATTGCGCCGCAGCGTCTTTTACCGCGAAACGCGGCCCATATAATAGACCAGTGTTTCAAATTCATCGCTATTCCCTTACTTCTGTATCCGCGACGCGAGGCAACCATGTCCATCAGCCGCAGCATCGAACGCATCATTCCGGCGACCCGCACCATCGAAGGCGGCGGGTTCGTCGTGCATCGCCCGTTTCCGACCCGTCTTCTGATGGATTTCGACCCGTTCCTTCTCCTCGACGAGATGGGGCCCGCCGACTATGCGCCCGGCGAGGCGAAGGGCGCACCCGATCACCCGCACCGCGGCTTCGAAACCGTGACGTACATGCTCGAAGGCGAGTTCGGCCACAAGGATTCGGCGGGGCATTCGGGCACGCTGCGGCCCGGCGACGTGCAATGGATGACCGCCGGCGCGGGCGTCGTGCATAGCGAAATGCCGGCCGAGGAATTCACACGCCGCGGCGGCCGAGTACACGGCCTGCAGCTCTGGGTGAACCTGCCGCGCCGCGACAAGATGATCGCGCCGCACTATCAGGAGATTCCGTCGACGCAGATTCCCGTCGCGACGAGCGAAGACGGAAACGTCAGTGTGAAGGTCATTGCGGGCGAGGCACTCGGCGTGAAAGCCGCCATCGAAACGCGCACGCCGATCCTGTATCAGCACTTTTCGCTGAAGCCCGGCGCGAAGATGGAGTTAGCCGTGCCGCGCGATTACCGCGTGTTCGCCTATCCGCTGTCGGGCACGGCGCTGTACGGCCCGCAAAGCCAGCCGGTGCGTGCGCAGCAAATGGTGATCTTTCGCGACGACAGCGATACGATCGCACTCGCCGCCGGTGATGAGCCGGTCGAGCTCCTGCTGATCGGCGGCGTGCCGCTGAAGGAGCCGGTCGTGCGCTACGGCCCCTTCGTGATGAACACCGAGGACGAAATCCGTCAGGCCGTGGTGGACTTTCAGGCAGGCCGGATGGGCGCGATCACGCACTGAGCGCCGTCGCCCACGTACTGGAGCGGAATCAACGAGACGGTGCGGCATGAACGGACACATTGCGTCACAATGACCGTTCTTGCCGCACCGTTTTCGTCATTCTTGCAGTCCCCTATTACAACGAGGAGCAACGCATGGCCGGACCTTCCGTGACCGCCGACATCGGCAATATCGACTATCAAGTCCGCCTCGCGGATGGCACACACGCGTGGATCGCCGACGAGCCGGCCAGCATCGGCGGCGGCGACACTGGCCCGGAACCAGCTTCACTGCTGCTCGCGAGCCTCGGCGCGTGCACGTCCATCACGCTGAAGATGTACGCGAAGCGCAAGGAATGGCCGCTGGAAGCCGTCCACGTCGAGTTGTCGATGAAAAGCACCGCGGAAGGCACGAACATCGATCGCCGCATCGCGCTTAAGGGCGCGTTGTCCGATGAACAGCGGGAACGGCTCTTGCAAATTGCCAATGCGTGCCCGATGCACAAGGTCCTGTCCGGCGCGATTCGCATCGACTCCGGGCTCACGCCGCAGTGATGCGTCGCAGGCACCACGAACGTCCAAGGAAACCGTCGTCTTGAATTTCGAACACCTTATCCAGATCAACGATCCGCTCAACCCGCTCGTCGAGTCGCTCACGCCCGAACAGCTTTGGGAAGGGCTCGTCCTGCGTGCGGAGCAGCCGCAGTTGTTCGTGCTGGGGCTGGATAGCTGCGACATCCTCTCGCGCGATGGCGACACGATGGAGCGCGAGCTGCACTACGGCCAGGCCACCGTGCGCGATCGGGTGACGCTCACGCCCGGTTCGAGCGTGCGCTATGACATCCTGCCGACTGCGGAGTACGTCGGCGGCTCGCTCACAATGGCCATCGAGCAGCCTGACGCGCTTCAGCTATTCCTGCGCTTCACCTACAGCACGACGCTGCCCGAGAACGAGAACGCGACGCCCGACGAGCGTCAGACGCAGGAGATTGTGAAGTCGGCTTATCGCGAATCGGATATCGATACCGTGCGGCTGATTCGCCAGTTCGTGCACGCGCGCAAAGACGAACGCCCGCTGCATTGAGCGTTTCTCCGACGCGGCAGCGACTGTGTCGCTGCTGCATCGAGATTGCCTATCGAGTTTTGCGCTTCAATCGGAAAGTCTGTTTGCAAATAGGAATAGTTATCATTTACTATAGGCCATCGAATCAACGAACGCACATTCCGACATGACTGACACGCCGCGATCCTCCACGCTCAGGCTGCGCCGCCCGGCTGTCCGCGACGCCGCGATCACCCGCCCTAAAGCGACCACCGTGACTACGGTTCACGTTGCCCACGCAGCGGACAGCAATGGCGAACGCTCGCTCAGGAGCGACGCGCTGCTGCAGGGACGCAGCCATGTGAGCATCGTGCATAACGGGGAGACCTATCAGTTGCGCGCGACACGTCTGGGCAAACTGATCCTGACGAAGTAAGGCGGCAGTCAGGCAAGAACAGCGTTACTACCGGGTATTGTGGGGACCACCTCGCCAAGAGGTGTTTGGCCTTAGCCAGCGAGGACGACTTGCACGCGAGAATTTAGACCCCTTCGTGCAAACACCAGCCAGTCGTCGATAGCAAGCGAAGCCGCTTTTTTTGGTTCCCGCGCTTGTGCGATATGCCTCTCAGGCATGCCACGCAAATGATGATCGAGCAAACGGCACGCGCTTCCACGGAAGGCGTGCCGTTTTCGTTTGCCGCGACTGATGGAAGGAAGCGCGCTGCCGCCGATCAGACGTTCTCGATGCCCAGCGCCGCGATGCCCGCCTTCGCGATCTGTGCATCCTGATCCGACTTCACGCCCGACACGCCCACTGCTCCGACGATATCCGCGCCCACGAAGATCGGCACGCCGCCTTCGAGCATCGCGGTCATGGGCGCGCTGAGAAATGCCGTGCGGCCCTGCTTGATGGTGTCTTCGTAGACCTTGGTCTCACGGCGGCCGAGCACGGCGGTGCGCGCCTTGCCCGTCGCCATCTCGGCGGTGCTCGCGCCCGCCCCGTCGAGACGATGCAGATGCAGCAGATGTCCGCCATCGTCGACGATCGCAATCGTCACGTTCCAGTTGTGCTCCCTGGCATGCGCCTCGGCGGCGGCGGCCATGGTCTTGACGTCTTCGTCGGTCAGTACGGGTTTGGTTCTCACTTCTCGCTCTCGTTGCCGCACGTGACGGCGTGGACGGTTTATCGGGTGAAGCCCCAGAACATCAGGTACCACGCGCTGTCCGCGACGGCCAGCGCCGAGACAAACCATACCATCGCAAGGACGCGGGAACCAAGCGTCGACGTGTAGCGGTTCGTCACGCGCCACGCGAGCCACGCGCTCCAGAGATTCGCCGCGCCGAGCAAACCGAGGCGCAGCCCCGGCACCCACCACAACGGCAAATGCTCGGCACGCAAGAGCGACACCGTCGTCGCGGAAAGGCCGAGAAACACGCCGACACCCGCAATCGGGATCAGCGCGAGCGTCAGATGGTGCAGGCGCGTCGCGTTCATCTTGCCGAGCATGCGCGTGCTCATCGCGAGGAGCGCGAGCAACGCCGTGCCGTACACGATCCCCGTTGCGACGATATAGCCGATGACCATCGTCCCGTCGAGCCACGAGAAGACGTCGTTCTGCTCAGGGTAGTGCGTGAACAGGAACCACGGCGCGGTTGTATCGAGCGGCCAGAGAATGTTGCGATCGATCAGCCACGCGGCGAGATATTGCGTCAGGTCGACGAACCACGTGCTCACCGTCCAGTGGAACGCGCCGATCGCGATACCGAGCAGGCCATACAGAATCAGCGCGGTGTCCCACGGATTCGCGGCCTTGTCGCCGAGCTTCACGATTTCTTCCGACGGCGAGCGCCACGTGAGAGCGATTGCATCGCGATGGCCGCTGCATCGTCCGCACATGTGGCAGTCGGCCGCGCCCTTCATGTTGCGCAGCGGGACGAGCGGTGCGCAGTTGATCGGAATGACGCGATGCCCGTGCTCGCCCTCTTTGTACGAGCGGCGCCACGCGTCTTCGCTGACCTTGTAGTGGAACGGCGCGAGCCGCGCGAGCAGCGAGAACACGCCGTTCACCGGGCACAGATACTTGCACCACACGCGCTTCTCGCGGCCATACAGCACGCCGATGATCATCGCGCCCACGGTCGAGCCGCCAAGCACGAGCAGCACCGCTTTCGGATACTGATAGACGCTGACCATCTGGCCGTAGATGGTCGTCAACCCGAACGCGACGAACGGCCAGCCGCCCCAGCGCATCCAGCGCGGAATTGCCCAGCCGCGGCCGAACTTGCTCGCGAACTCGGACAGCGCGCCCTCGGGACACAGCACGCCGCACCAGACGCGGCCGAGCATCACCATCGAAAGCAGCACGAACGGCCACCAAATGCCCCAGAACACGAACTGCGCGGCGAGCGTGAGATTGCTCCAGAGATGCGCGGAGCCGTCGGGTAGCGGCATCACGGCGGGCACGACGATCAGAAATGCATATACGGCCACGACGACCCACTGGATCATGCGGATCGCACTGCCGTGACGTTGCATCCAGTGGCCGACTTGTTGCAGGCGGCCCGGTCTAGGCATTACAGAGCTCATGCTGGACGGCTCGCCGCCTTTTGTTTCTGCGCCATCTGGCTGTTCGAATGGCGCATGAGGAGATAGATGACGATCCAGTACACGGCATACGCAACGAGGTTCATGCCTGCCGGATGCGCGCGATAACCGGTGAGCGTCGCGACGAGCGAACCGAAGGTACTCGAATCGTCGAGCAGCCACGACGTGTTCCACACCTGATTGACGATGACCGGCAGCACTTCCATGTCGATCAGCTTGTCGACGCCCGTCTCGAAGAGGCCCGCAGCGAGGAACAGCAGCATGATTTCGGTGACGCGGAAGAACGAGCGCCACGAGAAGATCTTGCCGCCGAGCTGCAGCACATAGAAGGTCAGCAGCGCGAGGCCGAAGCCGATGATGATGGCGACATACTGCGACACGTCGACGTGCCCCGACTGGCCGAACCCGACGCCGTAGAGGAACACGGCGGTTTCGCTCCCCTCACGCGCGATCGCGAGTGCGACGAGCAGCGCGATGCCCCACCAGTGCCCGTCCTGCGTGCTCTTTTGCAGCGACGATTCCATGTCGCGCTTGAGCGTGCGGCCGTGGCGCTTCATCCACAGAACCATCTGCACGATCAGCACGCACGCGACCAGCACCATCGCGGTCTGGAAATAATCCTGCGCATTGCCCGACAGCACTTCCGTGAAGCCGATCAGCGCCGCGCCCAGCGCCACGGCCGCGAGCAGACCGATGATGACGCCGGCCCAGAGATAAGGCAGGCCACGGCGCGCCTGATGGTCGCCGTTCTTCAGCCACGCGTAGAGAATGCCGACGACGAGCAACGCCTCGACGCTCTCCCGCCACACGATGAAAAGTACCTGCCCCATTCCAAACCTCCAGCAATTCCAATTCGATCGGCCGCGCGCGACATCACGTCTCGTGCCGGCACGGCGGTTACTTCGCGACGATCACGCCCTGCGCGGTCTGATGAAAGTCGTCGAAGAACTTGTATTCGCCCGGGTCCAGCGGCGCGATCACGACGAACGAATCGGCGCCCGGCGCGAGCACTTTTTCCTTGCGCAACTGCACGCTTTCGAACTCGGCTGCGCCCTTGCCGATGTTGTGCACTTCGATCTTGATGCGCTGCCCCGCCGGCACCTCGATACGCGCCGGGTTGAGCTTGCCGTCGTTCATTTCGAGCTTGAACGTCGGCAGGTCGGCGGCGAATGCGATCCCGGAGGCGAACACGGACATCGCGAGCGCGGCCACCTGAATTTTCAGTTTCATGCGTACTTCCTGAAGATGAGTGCGCCCGGACCGGGATGCCGGGCGCCTGCGACGATCAGTAACCGCCCTTCTTGCCGATGCCCGCGAACGGGAAGTCGTATTCGATCGTAAACGGCTTGAACCACGGACCGACGCCCGTTTCCTTGTCGGTGTGACGGCCGAACGCCATGTGACCGTCCTGCGAAGGCGGCGAGATGTGCAGCTTGAGGTGATACTTGCCCGGGCCGAAGAGCTTCACGTTGTCGCCGTAATGCGGGCCGTCGCTCGCGACCATCGGCATCAGGTCGCCCTTGAGGGTCTGCGTCGTGCCGACCTTCGTGAGTTCATACGTCACGTTCAGATACGGCATCCAGTCGCCTTCGGCGAAACCGGTCGGGTTGTTCTTGACCGCGTGAATGTCCGCCTCGAGGTGGATGTCCGAATCCGATGCCTTGCGCATCATGCCTTCCGGCGCCATCGTGATCGGCTGGAGATACACGGCCCCCGTTTCCATGCCGCCCTCGATGTGCTGCTTGCCGATCGGATATTCGGCAGCCGATGCTGCCATCATCGCCGTGAGACCTGCGGCGGCGACGAGGCCGCGCATCAACGTTGAACCCATCAAAAAACTCCTTGTTGTTATCGATTGGCGCGCGTGCCACGCGAGCCGTGCCACAGAGATACCGAACCTTCACGCCACGGCTGAAAGCGACGCGCCGGCCGGGCAATGCGTGCCGATTGACCGCCCGCATCGCAGTGCCGCAGTCGCGCGTTAGCACAACACTGTGAACGTTAATACGAACCATTCTCAATGTTCGTCAGTTTAGCATCGTTCGACACGCTCAACAATTTGAGCAAACTTACAGACCTAGACGCAGTAAGGCTTTTCGCGAAATCGCGATTTCCGCGCACGTAAAAAAACGCGGCGAATCTTCCGATCCGCCGCGTCTTTTCGCGTTTCACCGCGCAAACCACTTACATATCGCCTACTTTCCGCCGATGCCGCTCACGTGATCGCCGACGTTCGCGCCGAACACGCGCTGTCGAAGAAGCGCCAATTGGTCGCGGGTCTGCGCCGCCTTTTCGAATTCGAGGTTCTTGGCGTGATCCATCATCTGCTTTTCGAGGCGCTTGATTTCCTTCGCGATCTGCTTCTCGGACATGTCCTCGAACTTCGCGCGCGCCTGCGCTTCCTTGAGCTCGGCGCGGGCATCGTCGGCGTTATAGACGCCATCGATGATGTCCTTGATGCGCTTCTCGACACCGCGCGGCGTGATGCCCATCTTCTCGTTGTGCGCGATCTGCTTCGCGCGCCGCCGCTCGGTTTCGCCGATGGCGCGCGTCATCGAATCGGTCATGTTGTCGGCGTAGAGAATCGCCTTGCCGTTCACGTTACGCGCCGCCCGGCCGATCGTCTGGATCAGCGAGCGCTCGGCGCGCAGGAAGCCTTCCTTGTCGGCGTCGAGAATCGCGACGAGCGACACTTCGGGAATATCGAGACCCTCGCGCAGCAGGTTGATGCCGACGAGCACATCGAACGTGCCGAGCCGCAGGTCGCGGATGATCTCCACGCGCTCGACGGTGTCGATATCGCTATGCAGATAGCGCACCTTCACGCCGTGATCGGCGAGAAATTCGGTCAGTTGCTCGGCCATGCGCTTCGTGAGCACGGTGACGAGCACGCGCTCATGCACGGCGACGCGGGCATTGATCTCGGAAAGCACGTCGTCGACCTGCGAGCGCGCCGGACGCACCTCGATCTCCGGATCGACGAGACCGGTCGGCCGCACGAGTTGCTCGGCCACCTGCCCCGCCTTCTGCTTTTCGTAGTCGGCGGGCGTCGCGGAGACGAAGATCGCCTGACGCATCTTGCGCTCGAACTCGTTGAACTTGAGCGGCCGGTTATCGAGCGCGGACGGCATGCGAAAGCCGTAGTCGACGAGATTTTCCTTGCGCGCGCGGTCGCCGTTGTACATGCCGTTCAACTGGCCGATCAAGACGTGCGATTCGTCGAGCAGCATCAGCGCATCGGGCGGCAGATAGTCGACGAGCGTCGGCGGCGGCTCGCCCGGCGCCGCGCCCGAAAAGTGCCGCGAGTAATTCTCGATGCCCTTGCAGAAGCCGAGTTCCTGGAGCATTTCCAGGTCGAAGCGCGTGCGCTGCTCCAGCCGCTGCGCTTCGACGAGCTTGCCGTCGCCGTGGAAAAACTCGAGCCGCTCGCGCAGTTCGAGCTTGATGGTTTCGATCGCGCGCATGACCGTGTCGCGCGGCGTCACGTAGTGCGACGAAGGATAGACCGTGAAGCGCGGAATCTTGTTGCGCACGCGGCCGGTGAGCGGATCGAAGAGCATCATCGATTCGATTTCATCGTCGAAAAGCTCGACGCGTACCGCCATTTCGGCGTGCTCCGCCGGGAAGATATCGATGGTGTCGCCGCGCACGCGGAACGAGCCGCGCTGGAAATCGGCTTCGTTGCGGGTGTACTGCATCGCGATCAGACGCGCGATGACGTCACGCTGGCCGAGTTTGTCGCCGGTGCGCAGCGTGAGAATCATCTTGTGGTATTCGGACGGATTGCCGATACCGTAAATCGCCGACACGGTCGCGACGATCACCACGTCGCGCCGCTCGAGCAGGCTCTTCGTGGCCGAAAGCCGCATCTGCTCGATGTGCTCGTTGATCGACGAATCCTTCTCGATGAAAAGATCGCGCTGCGGCACGTACGCTTCGGGCTGGTAATAGTCGTAGTACGAGACGAAGTACTCGACGGCATTGCGCGGAAAGAACTCGCGGAATTCCGCATAGAGTTGCGCCGCGAGCGTCTTGTTCGGCGCGAAGACGATCGCCGGTCGGCCAAGGCGCGCGATCACGTTCGCCATCGTGAAGGTCTTGCCGGAGCCGGTCACGCCGAGCAGCGTCTGAAACGAAAGGCCGTCCTCGACGCCTTCGACGAGCGTCGTAATGGCAGTCGGCTGATCGCCTGCGGGCGGATACGGCTGATAGAGCTGAAACGGCGAATCTTTGAACGTGACGAACTTCGATTCGTCCAGTTCTTCGGGTGATGCGATGAGAGTGTCGGACATGAGAGATCGAGAGAGTCAACGCCTGCGCAAACAAGCATTTTAGCGTCGTACGCAATACGCGCGCTCGCCATGACGTGACCGGGATTCGGAAGGCTGATCGTCAACAGATTGGGCAACGATCACCAATCTCAAGCGCGCCCATTCGCGCCCTTTTAATTGACATTCGCACGGCTTCCGGTGCAAAAAAGGGCGAAAAGCACGCGCATTCGCACCATAATCGCCCAAAAAGCCTCGCTGGATTCGCTACAATGTGCGACTGGGCGCAGCGGCCCCGAGCCGTATTTCGCCGCGCTCTGCGCCTCTTGCGATGTTACCGGGGGCGCACGCATCGTCCGTTTGCATCCTGCCGCACGTCCTTCCCTCACTGCCGATAGATCATGTCTCTTTTCTCTGCCGTCGAACTCGCTCCCCGCGACCCGATCCTGGGCCTCAACGAAGCCTTCAACGCCGATACGCGCACGACCAAAGTCAATCTGGGCGTCGGCGTATACACGAACGAGGAAGGCAAGATTCCGCTCTTGCGCGCCGTGCGCGAAGCCGAGAAAGCACGCGTCGATGCCGCGCTGCCCCGCGGATATCTGCCGATCGACGGCATCGCGGCGTATGACGCCGCCGTGCAAAAACTGCTGCTCGGCGATGACTCGCCGCTGATCGCCGCGGGCCGCGTCGTGACGGCGCAGGCGCTCGGCGGCACCGGCGCGCTCAAGATCGGCGCGGACTTCCTGAAACGCGTGAATCCCAACGCGATCGTCGCAATCAGCGATCCGAGCTGGGAAAACCACCGCGCGCTGTTCGAGAGCGCAGGTTTCGAGGTCGTCAACTACCCTTACTACGAAGCCGCCACGCACGGCGTGAACTTCGACGGCATGCTCGCGGCGCTCAACAGCTACGCGCCGGGCACCGTCGTCGTGCTGCACGCGTGCTGCCACAACCCGACGGGCGTCGATCTGTCGGACGACCAGTGGAAGCAGATCGTGGAAGTGGTGAAGGCGAAGAATCTCGTGCCGTTCCTCGACATGGCCTATCAGGGCTTCGCGGAAAACATCGATGCGGACTCGGCCGCCGTGCGTCTCTTCGCAGCCGCCGATCTGAACGTCTTCGTATCGTCGTCGTTCTCGAAGTCGTTTTCGCTGTACGGCGAGCGCGTCGGCGCGCTGTCGATCATCACGACGGGCAAGGAGGAATCGACCCGTGTGCTGTCGCAACTCAAGCGCGTGATCCGCACCAACTACTCGAATCCGCCGACGCACGGCGGCTCGATCGTCGCGGCCGTGCTGGCGTCGCCGGAACTGCGCGCCACTTGGGAGCAGGAACTGGGCGAAATGCGCGATCGCATTCGCGCGATGCGTAACGGTCTCGTCGAGCGCCTGAAGGCGAGCGGCGTCGATCGCGACTTCTCGTTCGTCAACAAGCAGCGCGGCATGTTCTCGTACTCGGGATTGACAGCGGCGCAAGTCGATCGTCTGCGTGAAGAATTCGGCATCTACGCCGTGAGCACCGGCCGTATCTGCGTGGCCGCGCTGAACACGCGCAACATCGATGCTGTCGCGAACGCCGTCGCAGCTGTGCTGAAGTAAAAGCGGCCCAGGCAGCATCAAAATAAAAAATGGCGCCCTTCTGAACTGCACCCCAAAAGTTGGATACCGATCCAACCTTTGGGGGTGTTTTTCATGGCGAAGTACAGCGAGCGATTCAGAAGACGGGTTGTCGAGGAATATCTTGCCGGCGAAAGCGGCTACAGGGCATTGGGGGCGCGTTACGGAGTGGGCTTCTCGATGGTTCGCCGCTGGGTGGCAAGCTATCGTGTGCATGGGGTTGCGGGGCTGCGCAAGAAATACAGCCATTACGATGCGCAGTTCAAGTTGTCGGTGCTGGAACGGATGTGGCAGGACGAGTTGTCGTACACCCAGGTGACGGCGCTGTTCGATCTGCGTAACCCGCGTGGCGTCGCGACGTGGGAGCGCCTGTATCATGAGGGCGGTATAGATGCCTTGGCGCCCCGTCCGCGGGGGCGTTGCCCAAAGATGAAAGCTACCCAGCCCGACAAGCCTGCCGAAGGCAAAACGCCAGAGGCGCGCACGCGCGAAGAACTGCTCAAGGAGAACGAATACCTGCGCGCGGAGGTGGCGTACCTAAAAAAGCTCGATGCGCTGCTCAAGGAGAAAGCGCGGGCAGCGCAAAGGAAAAAGCGCAAATAGTGCAGGACCTCCGGGAGCACCATCCTCTGGCAGCCCTTCTGAAGGCCGCGGGTCTGGTCCGCAGCACGTTCTACTATCAGTTGAAGGCGCTGGACAGGGGCGAGCGGCACGCTGGTCTGAAGGAGAAGATCCGAACCTTGTATGAGCACCACAAGGGTCGCTACGGCTACCGTCGCATCACGGCTGCAATCCGGCAGGCCGGAGAACTCGTCAACCACAAGACGGTGCAGCGGCTGATGGGGCAACTCCAGTTGAAGTCACTGGTGCGCCCGAAGAAATACCGTTCCTGGCGGGGCGAAGTGGGTCGTGCTGCACCCAATCTGTTGCAAAGACAATTCAAAGCTGACGGCCCCAACCAGAAGTGGGTGACCGATGTGACCGAATTCAAAGTCGGCGCGCAGAGGCTTTATCTATCGCCCGTGATGGATCTGTATAACGGCGAGATCGTGGCGTATCAGATGGACTCGCGACCCAGCTTCGAGTTGGTCAGCGGCATGCTGAAAAAGGCATTGACCCGACTTCGAGGCAACGAGCGACCACTGCTGCATTCAGATCAGGGTTGGCAATACCGGATGCCGGCATTTAGCCGGCTACTCAAGCAACGCCAATTGCCGCAAAGCATGTCGAGCAAGGCCAACTGTCTGGACAACGCCGCCATGGAGAGCTTCTTCGGCACACTCAAGTCCGAGTGCTTTAGACTAGACCGGTTCACCAGTGTGGACCGCTTGCGCGACGCGCTGAATCGCTACATCCACTACTACAACCACGAACGCATCAAACTCAAACTAAAAGGCCTGAGTCCCGTGCAATACAGAACTCAGGCCTTGGCTACCCGCTAGACTTTAACCGTCCAACTTCGCGGGGTGCAGTTCACTTCGCGGGGCGCCATTTTTCGTCTGCGTAAAAACCCGGCGATCTAGAGCGTCTTTTGTACGGAAGTCACTGCGGGCGTCGCGTCATCGTCCTCGACTAAGCCGAGTGAGATCGCGCGAGCAAGCTCGGCGCTCACGCCTGCCACGCTGGTTTCCTGATGGCGCGTGGACGTGCTGCCGCCTTCGCCGGCGTGCAAGCAAAAAGCCAGTGCGATCGGAAGCACGATGGCGACGGGCCAGTAGGTCGATATTGTCTTTTTCATGGGACTGCCTTTGGGTCGAAGTGTCGCAGTGGGTAACAAGGATCCGGGACCCACTGCCGGACAATTCGAATGGTACGGAATCGTCCCGATCTTAAAAAGCCGTTGAAAAGCAAAGGATTGTTGCGTTCGCGACAACAAGTCCCTATCCGGCGCGCCGCTTCCGCTACCCGTCCTTATGACACTTGGCCGTCATAAAGCCTTACAAAGTTATTGGGGACATCCGCTTGGCGATGCTGTCTCATACAGTAATGGTGCTACAGGTTCTATCAAGATCATGAAATCCGCGGTTGTAGGTGTTCTCCTCGCGTCGTCCGCTGCCTTGCTTGGCGGTTGCGCGGTCTATCCGGACGCGCCGTCCTATGGCGGCGGCTATCCTGGTGTCTATGACGATCCGGGCTATGGCTATTACGGCGGTCCGCCGGTCGTTCAGCCGGGCGTTGTCGTCGGTGGCGGGTATTACTCTGGTCCGGCGTATTACGGTCCGGGGCGCAGCCGCTACTGGGATGACGGTCCGGGCTGGCGCCGTCCGCCCCCAGGTGGCTGGCATGGCGGCGGCTCACACCGGCGCGATCATGGTCCGGGCGGGCCGCCGCCGCAAGCGGGTGGCGGACATCCGAACGGCCCGCCGCCACAGGCAGGCGGCGGTCGTCCGCCGGCCGCTCCCCCTCCGCAGGCAGTCGGCGGCGCGCCGGTGCCCAACGCAGTGGGCGGTCGACCTCCGGGGCCGAACCGCGCCCCGCCGCCATCCGCGAATGGCGGCACTCGCGACGGCGGCAATTCACGCGGCTTTCTTGGACGCTACGGCGGTTAAGGCGCGGAACGCCTTCATCGAAAACGGGCCACGGCAGATCGGACGATCTGCCGTGGCTTTGTTCTATCCGAGATGCGAGTGTTGCGCCTTGTATAACTCCCGAAAAGTTCGACCGACCGGCGCGGGCATATCGCGCGTGCCGGTCCATCCCTTGCCGAACGGCAAGCGCGAAATCGCTTTCCTTTCGCCACCCATGCGTTCGAGCACACGCACGACGAGCTTGGTGAAAAGCGCATACGCCGCCGGCCGTTTCACGAGATAGCCCCAGGCTGCGAGCGCGGCGCGCTCGCTCCAGGGGCGCAGTCCGCGCTCCATCTGCTTTTCCCGCAGCTTGCGCAGCAAATCCGACAGCGGAATGCCGACCGGGCACACGCTGTTGCATTCGCCGCAGAGCGTCGCGGCTTGTGGCAGATCGAGCGCCTTCTCAATGCCGACGTACGCCGGCGTCAACACGGAGCCCATCGGTCCCGGATAGACCCAACCGTACGCATGCCCACCGATCTTCTGATAGACCGGGCAATGATTCATGCACGCGCCGCAGCGGATACAGCGCAGCATTTCCTGGAACTCTCCGCCGATGAGCCCGGTACGCCCGCCATCGACGAGCACGAAGTACATGTGCTCCGGGCCGTCCGACTCGTCCGGCGCGCGCGGTCCGGTCAGCAGCGAAAAGTAGTTCGAGATCGTCTGCCCGGTCGCCGAGCGCGGCAGGAGGCGCATGGCGGTCGCGAGATCCTCGAGTGTCGGGAGCACCTTCTCGATGCCCGTCACCGCGACATGCACGCGCGGCATCACCGTGCACATGCCCTCGTTGCCCTCGTTCGTGACGACCGCCACCGACCCCGTCTCCGCGATCAGAAAGTTGCCGCCCGTCACCCCCATGTCCGCCGACATGAAATGCGGGCGCAGCACTTCACGCGCCTCGCGCGTCATGTCGGGGATGTCGGTCAGGCGCGGCTTGTTATGCGTTTTTGCGAAGAGATCGGCAATCTGCTCCTTATCCTTATGGACGACCGGCGCGATGATGTGGCTAGGCGGCTCGTTATCGTTGATCTGCAGGATGTATTCGCCGAGGTCGGTCTCGATGGACTGCACGCCCATCTCGCCGAGCACGCGATTCAACTGCATCTCTTCGGATACCATCGACTTGGTCTTGATGACCTTCTTCACGTCATGCTTGCGGGCGATATCGGCGACGAGCCTGGCTGCGTCCTGCGTCGATTCGGCGTAGAGCACCGTGGCGCCGCGCCGCGTCGCTTCGCGCTCGAAGGTTTCGAGCCATACGTCGAGATTGTCGAGCGCCCGATCGCGCCGCTCTTTCAGCGCGGCACGAGTCGCCTCGAAGTCGATGTCGCGCACCGCGCTCGCGCGCGCGCTGACGAACTTCGTCGAGAGCTTCGTGAGGTTTTGTTGAAGGCGCTCGTCGGCAAGCTTGCTGCCTGCGCGCGCCTTGAAATGCATCGTCTGGACTTGCATGGGCAGTCTCTCTTTTCAGGATGCGCTCACGCGCGGCCTTGCGCGTCGCCGGCGAGCACCTGCGCGATGTGCAGCACGCGCGTCGACGTATCGCCTGTGCGGCGCAGGCGCCCTTCGATGTTCAGCATGCAGCCGAGGTCGCCGAGCACGACCGTGTCCGCGCCGCTCGCCTTGATGTTCGCGCACTTCTCATCGACGATCGCCGTCGAAATGTCGCCGTACTTCACCGCGAACGTGCCGCCGAAGCCGCAGCAGTGTTCGCAGCCCGCCATCTCCGTGACCGGTACGCCCGCCTGTGCGAGCAGCTCACGCGGCTGCGACTTCACGCCGAGTTCGCGCAAACCCGAGCACGAATCGTGATAGGTCACCATGCCGTCGAATGCGCCGGGCTCCATGCGCGCCTTTGCGACATTCACCAGAAAATCGGTCAGTTCGAACACACGCGGCTGCAGGCGCCCGAAGCGGCTCATCAGTTGCGGATCGTCACGAAAGAGATCGCCGTAGTGCGCGCGGATCATGCCGCCGCAGGAACCCGACGGAACGACCACATAGTCGAACTGCTCGAACTCGCGCAGCGTTTTTTCGGCGAGATCGCGGGCGAGCGGACGATCGCCCGAGTTATACGCGGGCTGGCCGCAGCACGTCTGCGACGGCGGCACGACGACTTCGAAACCCGCCCGCTCGATCAGCTTGATGACTGAAAAGCCGATTTCAGGGCGCATCATGTCGATGAGACACGTGACGAAAAGTCCGACTCGCATGGGGGCGTTTCCTGTTTTGTAGAAGTGATATGAACGCATCGCCGATTATCCGCGAAAGCCTCGCCCGTCGGGTCGCGCTATACGCGCGCGTCATTGCCGGAATCATCGTTTCAGAACGGCGTTCGCTTTTTTCACATTATGAGATACAATCGCCATTCCGCTGTTTGACGCATCAACCGATTTTTCACGATGAGCGATACGAACCCGGACTCCAAGACTTCCATTCAGGTGATCGAGCGCATGATGCGTCTTCTCGACGCCCTCGCCGATCACACCGACCCCGTCAGCCTCAAAGAGCTCTCCCAGAGCACGAGTCTGCATCCGTCCACGGCGCATCGCATCCTCAACGACATGGTGCTGTGCCGCCTCGTGGACCGTTCCGATCCCGGCACCTACCGGCTCGGCATGCGGCTGCTGGAACTCGGCAATCTCGTGAAGGCGCGTCTCTCGGTGCGCGAGGCCGCGATGCCGCCGATGCGCGAACTGCATCGGCAAACCGGCCAGACCGTCAATCTATCCGTACGACAAGGCGACGAGATCGTCTACATCGAGCGCGCTTATTCGGAGCGCTCTGGCATGCAGGTCGTGCGGGCGATCGGCGGCCGTGCGCCTTTGCATCTGACTTCGGTCGGGAAACTGTTCCTTGCCGCCGACGAAGCCGCACGCGTGCGCGCCTACGCGATGCGCACCGGTCTCTCGGGGCACACGCAGAACAGCATCACCGATCTCTCGAAGCTCGAGCGCGAACTGTCGCTGGTGCGTCAGCAGGCCTGCGCGCGCGACAACGAGGAACTCGAACTCGGCGTGCGCTGCATCGCCGCCGGCATCTACGACGACACCGGGCGGCTCGTCGCCGGACTTTCGCTTTCCGCGCCCGCCGATCGTCTGCAAGATGCCTGGCTCAAGCAACTGAGCCACACGGCGCTCGAAATCTCGCAATCGCTGGGATATCACCCCGAACAGGCGGCCGCCGACGTGCAACACGCGCACCGCTGATCCGCGCCGCATGAAAAAACGGGATTCGTCTTTCGACGAATCCCGTTTGCTTTTGAAGCAGCGGAACGCGGACGCTCAAGGATTCGCGCCGCTGCCCATATCGGCACTCATGATGTGCGGCTCGCCGAGCGTATCGAGAAACGAGCGCAGGCGGCTCGCATCCGCGAAGCGCGAGTACTTGCCGTAGGAGTCGAGCAGCACGATCACGACCGGGCGGCCGTTCACGTTCGCCTGCATCACGAGACATTCGCCCGCTTCGTTGATGAAGCCCGTCTTCTGCAAGCCGATATCCCACGATGCATTGCGGATCAGCGCGTTCGTGCTGTTGTAGGCGATATTGCGCTTGCCGGTGAAGACATCGTAGCTGCGGTCGGTCGAGAACTTGCGGATCAGCGGATATTGATACGCCGCGTTCACCATCTTCACGAGGTCGCGCGCGCTCGATACGTTCTGGCTCGTCAGGCCCGTCGAGTTCTCGAAGTGCGTGTCGGCCATGCCGAGCGACTTCGCTTTCGCGTTCATCGCGGCGATGAACGCCGGACGGCCGCCCGGGTAATAGCGCGAGAGTGCCGCCGCCGCGCGATTCTCGGAGGCCATCAACGCGATATGCAGCATGTCCTCGCGATTCAGCACCGAACCGACTGCAAGGCGCGAGCCGGTGAACTTCTCGTAGTCGCGGTCTTCGTCGGTGACGCTGATCTCGTCGGTGAGCGGCATGTGCGAGTCGAGCACGACCATCGCCGTCATGAGTTTCGTGATCGACGCGATCGGCACGACGGCGCGCGAGTTCTTGTCGAAGAGCGTCTCGGACGTGTTCTGGTCGACCACATAAGCAACGCTCGAGCGCAGCGCAAGGCTGTCGGGCGTGTCATGCAGGCCGAACGCCTGTCCGACCGATGTGGCACGCGGCTGGAACGCGACGGCGTGCACCGCACCGCGGCGCGCATGCGGTTCCATGCGGTAAGACACCCGACGCTTGCGCGATGCGCGGGGCGCATCCTCGTCGTCATCCGTGGCAGCGACCTTGGCGGCCTTCGCCGGCTTCGGTGCCTTGAGCGCGGTTTTGGCCACGCGCGCAGGCTTTTCAGCGTGGGCGGTGGATTTCTTTGCGGTCCTGGTTGCGGTGGCGGTCTTTGCAAAGGCTTCAGCCGGAGCCGCTGCGAAGGACGTCGCTACTGCGATGGAGACAGCGATGGACAATGCCGAGCGCACTGCCACGCCATGCACCACCTTCAACGACGAAAACATTTCGGTTTTCATTAGTGTTCTGTTGGGCGGCTGGAGGGTACCGCCAAGTGTAGTGAAGCAACGAAATTTAAGCAATATTAAGCACTTATCGGCACTCGTTAAACTGAGTTGTAAGCCTTGATTGCGTATTGCCGATCAACAGCGCGCCTCGATCGGAAAAACGATCGTCCCGGCGGAGCCTGTGCTGCCCAAAGCGCGCTTTTCTACATGACGTCAAACGTGCTATCGGCAAAACTTTCCACGACTTTAGTCAAAACGTGCAGAGCGATGGGACAAACGCAGAATGCGAAATCGACAGCAAGGCAGGCCGAGTTGCGCGTGGGTCCGCGCCACAAAATCGGACCATCGAAATGTTAACGTTTCTTCAACAATTTGGTGTACGGCAACATCTTAAAATTAAGACATTCTCCAGAATCGTCTCATTTTGCATCGCGAAAAACTCGCAGGCGTCTGACGTCGGGCGACATCAAAACTTCATCCAGACGTGCTCTCATCCACTGCAAGAACGCGCGTCGCGACGTCTTGAAGCTCATACCCGTCTGACGTGCACAGGGTTTCCACGGGTGTCCGTCTCGAGCGTCCGTCGATCAAGTAAGCCTTTGTTTAACATACCTTTTCGAGTCATTGTGCAGCGCACAAAAAGTGCTTGACATCTATCGGAATATCTCTAAAATGGGTCTCATGTTGCGACGCACCAATCGCGGTTGCACCTAGCCGGCCAGGTTCATCGCGCCGGATCTATCCAAACCACGACCCGCATTTGATGGGTCGGCCATCAGGAGCCTGAGATGACGCTGTTGACCCCCGAGCAAATCGCCGCTGCACAAAAAGCTAACTTCGACACGCTGTTCGGTCTGACGAACAAGGCGTTCGAAGGCGTCGAGAAGCTGGTCGAACTGAACCTGCAAGTCGTGAAGTCCACGCTGGCCGAAAGCCAGGAAAACGCGCAGCGCGCTCTGTCGGTGAAGGACGCGCAGGAACTGCTCGCGCTGCAAGCCAGCCTGACCCAGCCGGTCGCGGAAAAGGTGCTGTCGTATGGCCGTCACCTGTATGAAATCGCGTCGGCCACGCAAGCCGAATTCGCCCGCGTCGCGGAAGCGCAGTACGAAGAGCAGAACCGCAAGGTGCAAACGCTCGTCGACAACGTCGCGAAGAACGCACCGGCCGGTTCGGAAACCGCTGTCGCCGTGATGAAGTCGGCTATCACCGCTGCCAACACGACGTACGAAACGGTTCACAAGGCAACGAAGCAAGCTGTCGAGATCGCCGAAAGCAACTTCAACGCTGCCGCTACGGCTGCGACGAAGGCCGCTACGCAAGCGACCGAGCAAGCTACCCGCGCCGCCAAGAAGTCGGTTGCGTAAGTTTGCCGCCGGGCTCTGCCCGGTTCAATGCAGCACGCATGACGAAGAGCCCGGCCACCGCGCCGGGCTTTTTGTCGTCTGCCGTTCCTAAACGAAAAAGGCGCGCTCCGGTGAAGGAACGCGCCTTTGCACTTCTCGAAGTGCGGAAGCTTACTTCTTGCGTTGCGGCGGCAAGTCCGTGCACACGCCTTCGTACAACTCGGCGGCCATGCCGACCGATTCGCCGAGCGTCGGATGCGGGTGGATCGTCTTGCCGATGTCGGTTGCATCCGCGCCCATCTCGATCGCAAGGCACACTTCGCTGATCAGGTCGCCCGCATTCAGACCGACGATGCCGCCGCCGATCACACGGTGCGTCTCCTCATCGAAGATGAGCTTGGTGAAGCCCTCGTCGCGGCCATTCGCGATCGCGCGGCCCGACGCGGCCCACGGGAACACCGCTTTGCCGAACTTGATGCCTTCGGCCTTGCACTGGTCTTCCGTCTTGCCGGCCCACGCCACTTCCGGATCGGTGTAAGCCACCGACGGAATCTGCATCGCGTCGAAATACGCCTTCTCGCCGTGCGCCACTTCCGCCGCGACGTGGCCCTCGTGCACCGCCTTGTGCGCGAGCATCGGCTGGCCGACGAGATCGCCGATCGCGAAGATATGCGGCACGTTGGTGCGCATCTGCTTGTCGACGTTGATGAAGCCGCGATCCGTCACCGCCACGCCGGCCTTGTCCGCGCCGATCTTGCCGCCGTTCGGGCTGCGGCCGACCGCGAGCAGCACGAGGTCGTAGCGCTGCGGTTCGCTCGGCGCCTTCTCGCCTTCGAAGGTCACGTAGATGCCGTCTTCGCGCGCTTCCGCCTTGGTCGTCTTGGTCTTCAGCATCACGTTCGTGAAGCGTTTGGAATTGAACTTCTCCCAAACCTTCACGAGGTCGCGATCCGCGCCGAGCATGAGGCCGTCGAGCATTTCGACGACGTCGATGTCCGCGCCGAGCGTCGAATACACCGTCGCCATTTCCAGGCCGATGATGCCGCCGCCCACCACGAGCATGCGCTTCGGAAGCTGACGCAGTTCGAGCGCGCCCGTCGAATCGACGACACGCGGATCGTCCGGGAAGAACGGCAGCTTCACGGCTTGCGAGCCGGCCGCGATGATCGCCTGCTTGAACTTCACGACCTTCTTGCCGTCCGCGCCCTGCACTTCCATGTGATACGGATCGACGAAGTTACCCACGCCCGTGACGACCTGCACCTTGCGCGCCTTCGCCATGCCCGCGAGACCGCCGGTCAGCTTCTTGACCACGCCTTCCTTGAAGCCGCGCAGTTTGTCCAGATCGACCTTCGGCTCGCCAAAGCTGATGCCGTGCGCCGCGAGCTCCGCCGCTTCGTCGATGACGAGCGCGGTGTGCAGCAGCGCCTTCGACGGAATGCAGCCGACGTTCAGGCACACGCCGCCCAGCGTCGAATAACGCTCGACGAGCACCGTCTTCATGCCGAGATCGGCGGACCGGAACGCCGCCGAATAACCGCCGGGGCCGGCGCCGATCACGAGCATGTCGCACTCGACATCGGCGGCGCCGGAGTAACTGCCCGCTTGCGGCGCGGGGGCCGGAGCGGCTGCAGCGGCTGCCGGAGCAGCCTGCTGAGGCGCGGGCGCGGGCGCAGACGCCGACGCCGCGCCGCCGCCTTCGAGCGTCAGGACCAGCGTGCCTTCCGACACGGTGTCACCGACCTTCAGCTTCACTTCCTTCACGGTGCCCGCAGCGGGTGAAGGCACGTCCATCGTGGCTTTATCGGATTCGAGCGTGATGAGCGACTGCTCCTTCTCGACCGTATCGCCCGGCTTCACGTGCACTTCGATGACCGGAATGTCCTTGAAGTCGCCGATGTCCGGCACCTTCACGTCCTGCACGCCGCCGCCGGCCGCGGCGGGCTTCGCGGCCGCCGGCGCTGCAGCAGGCGACGGAGCCGCCGACGCGCCTTCGGTTTCGACCATCGCGATGACCGAGCCCTGCGAGACCTTGTCGCCCTGCTTGACCTTCACTTCCTTGACGGTGCCCGCGAAATCGGCGGGCACTTCCATCGTGGCCTTGTCGGTTTCGAGCGTGATGACGCCCTGTTCCTTTTCGATGCTGTCGCCGGGTTTGATATTGACTTCGATGACATCGACATCGGAGAAGTCGCCGATGTCGGGTACTTTTAGTTCGACGAGACTCATGTTGTCCCCTAAGAGATGTGCGGATGGAACCTCAGGGCCACGCCCCGAGGTTCCGCCGTCGGCCGGATCAGAAGATCAGAGAATGACGCGACGGAAATCGCCCAGAATCGCCGACAGATAAGCGTTGAAGCGCGCAGCGGCCGCACCGTCGATGACGCGATGGTCGTACGACAGCGACATGGGCAGCGTAAGGCGCGGCACGAACTGCTTGCCGTCCCACACCGGCTTCATCTGACCGCGCGACAGGCCGAGAATCGCGACTTCGGGCGCGTTGATGATCGGCGTGAAGTGCGTTCCGCCGATGCCGCCCAGCGACGAGATCGAGAAGCAGCCGCCCTGCATCTGATCGGGCTTGAGCTTGCCGTCGCGCGCGAGCTTCGACAGCTCCGCCATTTCCTTGGCGATATCGACGAGGCCCTTCTTGTCCGCGTCGCGGATCACCGGAACGACGAGGCCGTTCGGCGTATCGGCCGCGAAACCGATGTGGTAATACTTCTTGAACACGAGGTTGTCGCCGTCCAGGCTCGCGTTGAAGTCCGGAAACTTCTTGAGCGCCGAGACCACGGCCTTGATGACGAACGCGAGCATCGTGAACTTCACGCCCGCCTTTTCGTGTTCCTTGTTCAGCTTGACGCGCAGTTCTTCGAGCTCGGTGATGTCGGCTTCGTCGTTGTTCGTGACGTGCGGAATCATCACCCAGTTGCGATGCAGGTTCGCCCCCGAGATCTTCTTGATGCGCGACAGCGGCTTCGGATCGACCGGGCCGAACTTCGTGAAGTCGATCTTCGGCCACGGCAGCAGACCCAGTTCGCCGCCGCCACCGCCAGCCGGCGCAGCCGCTGCGGGCGCCGCGCCCTGACCCGACATCACGCCCTTGACGAACGCGGTGATGTCGCCTTGCGTGATGCGGCCCTTCGGACCGCTGCCACGCACGCGAGACACGTCGACGCCCAGTTCGCGGGCGAACTTGCGCACGGACGGCGACGCGTGGCTCGACGTGCGCGTGCCGTCGCCGGCGGGAATCACGGGCGCCTGCGCGAGCGCGGACGGCGGCTCTTTCGCGGGAACGGGCTTCGCGGGCGCATCGGCGGGCACTTCGACCTGCTTCTGAGGCGCGGGCGCCGCCGCGGGCGCTGCTGCTGCACCGGCGCCTTCCAGCACGAGGATCAGCGAGCCTTCGGAAACCGTGTCGCCGATCTTGACCTTCAGTTCCTTCACCGTGCCCGATGCGGGACTCGGCACATCCATCGTCGCCTTGTCGGATTCGAGCGTGACGAGCGACTGCTCCTTCTCGACCTGGTCGCCGACCTTCACGCCGATCTCGATGATCGGAATGTCCGTGAAGTCGCCGATGTCCGGCACCTTCACTTCGATGGAACCGCCGCCGCTCGCGGCGGGGGCAGCAGCGGGAGTCGCTGCCGGCGCCGGTGCAGCCGCTTCCTGCTTTGCGGCAGGCGCGGCGGCGGATGCGCCGCCTTCCAGTACGACGATGAGCGTGCCTTCCGACACGTTGTCGCCGACCTTGACCTTCACCTCCTTCACGGTGCCCGCCGCCGAACTCGGCACGTCCATCGTCGCCTTGTCGGATTCGAGCGTGACGAGCGACTGCTCGGGTTCGACCGTATCACCCACCTTGACCAGCACCTCGATCACGGGGATGTCCTTGAAATCGCCGATGTCCGGCACTTTGACTTCGATCGCTTGACTCATTATTAGTGTCTCCTGGGTTGCACGCGGGCCTCCTTCCGCTTCGGAAAGAGGCCGCGTCACAACGCTCGGGGGCGATGCCTTTAGACGGTCATCGGGTTGGGTTTGGACGGGTCGAGGTTGTACTTCTTGATCGCCTCAGCGACGACCTTGCGCTCGATCGTGCCTTCGTCGGCCAGCGCGTTCAGCGCGGCCAGCGTCACCCAGTAGCGGTCGACTTCGAAGAAGTGGCGCAGCGCCTCGCGCGTGTCCGAGCGGCCGTAGCCGTCGGTGCCGAGCACCACGAACTTGTTCGGCACATAGCCGCGGATCTGGTCGACGAGCGCACGGATGTAGTCCGTCGATGCGATCACCGGACCCTTCGCGCCCTTGAGCAGCGCGCTCACGTGCGGCACGCGCTTCTCTTCGGTCGGATGCAGCAGGTTCCAGCGCTCGCACGCCTGACCGTCACGGGCCAGTTCGGTAAAGCTCGGCACGCTCCAGAGATCGGAGGTGACGCCCCAGTCGTTCTTCAGAAGATCGGCGGCGGCGATCACTTCGTTGAAGATCGTGCCCGCGCCCATCAGCTGAACGTGCGCCTTGCCGGCCGCATCGGCCTTCCTGAACGCGTACATGCCCTTGATGATGTCCGATGCAACGGCATCGCCTTGCGGGATCGCCGGATGCTCGTAGTTCTCGTTCATCACGGTGATGTAGTAGTACACGTCCTCCTGATCCGCGACCATGCGGCGCAGACCGTCCTGCATGATGACCGCGAGCTCGTAGCCGAAGGTCGGGTCGTAGCTCACGCAGTTCGGCACGGACGCCGCCCACAGCAGCGAGTGGCCGTCTTCGTGCTGCAGGCCTTCGCCGTTGAGCGTCGTGCGGCCAGCGGTACCGCCCAGCAGGAAGCCGCGCGAGCGCATGTCGCCCGCGGCCCACGCCAGATCGCCGATGCGCTGGAAGCCGAACATCGAGTAGAAGATGTAGAACGGGATCATGATCTCGCCGTGCGTCGAGTACGACGTCGCGGCCGCGATCCAGTCACACATCCCGCCTGCTTCGTTGATGCCTTCCTGCAGAATCTGCCCGGTTTCCGATTCCTTGTAGAACATCAGCTGGTCGGAGTCTTCGGGAATGTACTTCTGGCCTTCCTGATTCCAGATGCCGATCTGACGGAAGAGACCCTCCATGCCGAAAGTACGCGATTCGTCCGGCACGATCGGCACGATGCGCTTGCCGAGTGCCTTGTCTTTCAGCAGGATGTTCAGGATCCGCACGAAGGCCATCGTCGTGGAGATTTCGCGGCCTTCGCCCGTGCCCTTCAGCAGCGGCTCGAATGCGGCGAGCGCCGGCACCGGCAGCGATTCCGCCTTTTCGCGACGCGCCGGCAGATAGCCGCCGAGGTCCATGCGCTTCTGACGCATGTACTCCAGTTCCTTCGAGCCTTCCTCGAACGTGAGGTACGGCACGTCGGCGATTTGCTCGTCGGTGAGCGGCAGGCGGAACTGGTCGCGGAATTTCTTCAGCGTGTCGATCGGCAGCTTCTTCTGCTGGTGCGTGATGTTCATCGCCTGACCATGCTCACCCATGCCGTAACCCTTGATGGTCTTGGCGAGGATGACGGTCGGCGCGCCCTTCGTCTTGGTCGCGGCGTCGAATGCCGCGTAGATCTTGTGCGGATCGTGACCGCCGCGGTTCAGGTTCCAGATGTCTTCATCGGACCAGTCGGCGACCAGCGCCTTCAGTTCCGGCGTGTTGAAGAAGTGCTCGCGCACGAACGCGCCCGACTCCGACTTGTACGTCTGGTATTCGCCGTCGACGACTTCCATCATGCGGCGCATCAGCGCGCCGGTCTTGTCGCGCGCGAAGAGCGCATCCCAGCGGCTGCCCCAGATGACCTTGATGACGTTCCAGCCCGCGCCGCGGAATTCGCTTTCCAGTTCCTGGATGATCTTGCCGTTGCCGCGCACCGGGCCGTCCAGGCGCTGCAAGTTGCAGTTGATGACGAACACGAGGTTGTCCAGACGCTCGCGGCCGGCCATGCCGATCGCGCCGAGCGATTCCGGCTCGTCCGTCTCGCCGTCGCCGAGAAACGCCCAGACCTTGCGGCCGTCCGTTTTCGCGATGCCGCGCGCGGCCATGTACTTCATGAAGCGCGCCTGATAGATCGCCATGATCGGGCCGAGACCCATCGACACGGTCGGGAATTGCCAGAAGTCCGGCATCAGCCACGGGTGCGGATACGACGAGATGCCCTCGCCGCCCACTTCCTGGCGGAAGTTGTTCAGTTGCTTCTCGGTCAGGCGGCCGAGCAGGAACGCGCGCGAGTACACGCCCGGCGACGAGTGGCCCTGCACGAACACGAGATCGCCGCCGTGTTCTTTCGACGGCGCGTGCCAGAAGTGGTTGAAGCCCACGTCGTAGAGCGTGGCGGCGGACGCGAACGAAGCAATGTGGCCGCCGACGTTCGTATCCTTGCCCGCGCGCAGAACCATCGCGATGGCGTTCCAGCGGGTGTACGAGCGGATCCGGTGTTCGATGTCCTGGTCGCCCGGGATCTTGGCCTGCGAAGCGACGGGGATCGTGTTGATGTACGGCGTGTTGGCGGAGAACGGCAGGTGCTCGCCATGAACGCGAGCGAATTCGATCTGTTTCTCGATCAGGTAGTGCGCGCGATCAGGACCGACCGCGGAAATTACGCCGTCGAGCGCGTCGAGCCACTCGGCGGTTTCCTGAGGATCGTCGTCCTTGGCGTTGGCGACATATTTGAGAACTTCGTCGGGTACAGCGGACATGCTCGTCTCCTGATGTGAGGAACACTCTGAGAACCGCCGGCGCACGCCCGATCGAAGGCGGGCACTGGCCGCGTGCCGGCAATTCTAAAGAGGGTCCAGACCATGACGCAAGGAATTTTTCAAATCATGAGAGTTGATCTCACCATACGAAAAATTGCTGCAACGCACCGTCCCATAAGACTTTTTTAGTCAGATGTTTCTCCTCCTTTTCCTGCAATCGAGGCTTCTTTACCCTCTTTTTACGCCAATTAACAATCAGGCGCTGCGTTACAATCGCTTCCATGTTGACCGAACGGCTGATCAAACGCTCGGCGAGGGTCCCGCGCAAGCCGACCGACGCCTCGCCCTCTCGCTGGCACCACGGCCCGTGGTGGTCGAACTCCTATTTACTCACGCCGCTCATTTCGATCCTGGTATTTCTGGTCGTGATGAGTCTCATCCTCTGGAGCCTGAACCGGCGCGAGCAACAGCAGCAGGAAGACACGCTCTACCGCAATGTCGCGTGGGCGCAGCAGCAAATCCGTCTCTCGATGACGGGAGCACAGGAGCAGATCCAGGCGCTCGCCCGCGACATCGTGACCGGCCACGGCGACCCGCAAACCTTCCAGACCTCGTCCACCGACATCATGCAGGGGCATCCCGAGATCCTCTACATGAACTGGTATACGAGCGAGCATAAGCCGCGCTGGCCGAATACGCCGCTGCCCGTGCTCGGATCGCGTCTCGCGAAGCCGAACGACACGCAGATGGACGAGGCCGTGCAGGCCGCGTTCGACGAAGCGCGGACCACCCGCCGCCAAGTCTACTCGCCATTGCTCTACGACGATCTCGGCAACGGCTATATCACGCTGCAGACACCGGTTTTCCGCGACCGGGAATTCCTCGGCTCGATCGCGGCGGTGTTCTCGATCGAGGGCGTCCTCAAGCACGACATTCCCAGCGAACTGTCGGCGAAGTACAAGATCTCCATCACGGACCTGAACAACCGCGAACTCGCGACCACGTCGAGCCGCCCGCGCCTGCCGCGCGACATGTTCTACGACCTGCCGCTCGATCCGCCGGGTCAGGGCCTGTCGGTGCGCGTCTATTCGTACCCGCAGCTCACGAACTTCACCAATAACACGCTCGTCTGGCTCGTGGCCGGCTTGTCGTGCTTCGTGCTGTGGAGTCTCTGGAGTCTGTGGAAACACACGCGCCAGCGCTTCGAGGCGCAACAGGCGCTGTACGCCGAAGCGTTCTTCCGCCGGGCGATGGAAAACTCGGTGCTGATCGGCATGCGCGTGCTCGACATGCACGGCCGCATCACGCACGTGAACCCCGCGTTCTGCCGCATGACGGGCTGGGACGAGAGCGATCTCGTCGGCAAGAACGCGCCGTTTCCGTACTGGCCGCGCGACGCCTATCCCGAAATGCAGCGCCAGCTCGACATGACGCTGCGCGGCAAGGCGCCCTCTTCCGGCTTCGAATTGCGCGTGCGCCGCAAGGACGGTTCGTTCTTCCACGCGCGGCTGTACGTCTCGCCGCTGATCGACAGCTCGGGGCGGCAGACTGGCTGGATGTCGTCGATGACGGACATCACCGAACCCAAGCGCGCGCGCGAAGAGCTCGCCGCGGCGCACGAGCGCTTCACCACCGTGCTCGAAAGCCTCGACGCGGCCGTCTCCGTGCTCGCCGCCGACGAAGCCGAGCTGCTCTTCGCCAATCGCTATTACCGCCATCTGTTCGGCATCCGTCCCGACGGCCATCTGGAGCTCGCCGGCGCCGCGTTCGACGGCGGCTCGCAAAGCTCGTCCGATACCATCGACATGGTCGACACCTACGCGGGCCTCCCCGCCGCCGCGCTCACCGAAAGCTCGGCGGACGCGCAGGAAGTCTATGTCGAGGGTATCCAGAAGTGGTTCGAGGTGCGCCGCCAGTACATCCAGTGGGTCGACGGCCATCTCGCGCAGATGCAGATCGCCACCGACATCACGCAGCGCAAGCAGGCGCAGGAACTCGCGCATCAGCAGGAAGAGAAACTGCAGTTCACGAGCCGCCTGATGACGATGGGCGAAATGGCGTCGTCGCTCGCGCACGAGCTGAATCAGCCGCTCGCGGCGATCAACAACTATTGTTCCGGCTGCGTCGCGCTGGTGAAATCCGGCCGCATGACGCAGGAAACGCTGCTTCCCGTGCTCGAGAAGACCGCGCAGCAGGCCGTGCGCGCAGGCATGATCATCAAGCGCATCCGCGAGTTCGTGAAGCGCAGCGAGCCCAAGCGCCAGGCCGCGCGCGTCGCGGATATCGTCGCGGACGCGGTTGGTCTCGCCGAAATCGAAGCGCGCAAACGCAAGATCCGCATCGTCACCGAAATCCGCTCGCGCATGCCGGTGATCTACGTCGACCCGGTTTTGATCGAACAAGTGTTGGTCAACCTGTTGAAAAACGCGGCTGAGGCGATGCATGATGCGAAACCAACCGCGGTCGATCCGGTGATTCGCGTCGTCGTGCAGCGCATGGACGGCGGCTTCGTTTGCATCAGCGTGGTCGATCAGGGACCGGGCGTGGACGAGGCAACCGCCGAGCGCCTCTTCGAGCCGTTCTACAGCACCAAGTCCGACGGCATGGGCATGGGGCTGAACATCTGCCGCTCGATCATCGAGTCGCATCGCGGACGCCTTTGGGTGGTCAACAACGTCGAAGCGGACGGCCACGTGACCGGCGCGACTTTCCACTGCAGCCTGCCGATCGGCGAAGTGGACGGCTCGTCGGGCACGGGCGGCACGGATGCGCAGGACGAACATACGAGACAACAAACAGTTACGGGAGAACTATGAGCACAGTCACCACTCAGGAAACTGTCTTCGTCGTCGACGATGATGAAGCCGTGCGTGATTCCTTGCGCTGGCTGCTCGAAGCAAACGGCTATCGCGTTCAATGCTTCTCCAGCGCGGAATCGTTCCTCGACGTCTATCTGCCGATCTCGCATTCCGGCGCGATCTCCTGTCTGATCCTCGACGTGCGCATGGCCGGCATGACGGGGCTCGAGCTGCAGGAGAAACTCATCGCCGAGAATTCGCTGCTGCCGATCATCTTCGTGACGGGTCACGGCGACGTGCCGATGGCCGTCTCGACGATGAAAAAAGGCGCGATGGACTTCATCGAAAAGCCGTTCGACGAAGCCGAACTGCGCAAGCTCGTGGAGCGCATGCTGGAGAAAGCGCGCAGCGAAAGCACCAGCGTGCAGCAGCAGCGCGCCGCCGCAGAGCGTCTGGGCAAGCTGACCGCACGCGAGCATCAGGTGCTCGAGCGCATCATCGCGGGGCGCCTGAACAAGCAGATCGCCGACGATCTCGGCATCAGCATCAAGACGGTGGAAGCGCATCGCGCGAACATCATGGAGAAGCTCTCCGTGAACACCGTCGCCGATCTGCTGCGTCTCGCGCTGTCGAACAAGCCTCAGCAGTAACGGCTTCATCTCTCTCTTCGCGGCCGGCATCGCCATGCCGGCCGCGCTTGCATGGCGCGCCTGGCGACACGCGCGCGCCGTTCGTCCCCTTCCGAAACCCCGTTGTCGGCAAGAGTGAAACGTGATATTTCCTCAATCACGTTGACACATCCAGAGGGCCGCCCGTAAGTTGGCGTGACCTCCACTACCGGACAATGGTCATGCGCGACACGACGGCTGCTGCGTCCTTGCTCGAATGTCAAACGTTTGGCGTCCAGGTCTTCGAAACCGAAGCCACTCGCTCATCAATTCCCTCGCCTTCATTCAGCACTGCGCATCAGTTCGCTGCTTATCGGCAAACTACAGGCGCATCCCGCCGCATCGGCAGTCCACGCGCGCCGAGTGTCCAGCGTCGTGCACCGGAGGACTTGATCTTGAAACGAAGCCCTTACATCATCAGGCATCGCGCGCGCACGCTGCGCATCATCGCGATGAGCGTAGCGCTCGCGTTGCCGCTTACGGCGCTGCTTCCCGCCGCGGTTCACGCGCAGACGCAGGACGCCGCGAGCGCCGCGCAGAAGCTCACGAACCAGCAGCTCGATGCGCTGACCGCGCCGGTCGCGCTCTATCCCGACGCGCTGCTCGCGCAAGTGCTGATGGCGTCGACGTATCCATCGCAAGTCACCGATGCAGCCGCGTGGTCGAAGGCGAACCCGAACGTCAAGGGCGACGACGCCGTGAAAGCCGTGCAGACCGAGCCGTGGGATCCGAGCGTGCAATCGCTCGTCGCGTTCCCTCAGGCGCTCGCAACGATGGCCTCCAAGATCGACTGGGTGACGCAGCTCGGCAACGCCTTCATCGCGCAGCCGAGCGACGTGATGGACTCCGTTCAGCGTCTGCGGCGCGCGGCGCAAAGCGCCGGGAATCTGAAGACGAACGAGCAGCAGAAGATCACGAGCGCGCCGGCGCCGGCGGGCAGCACGACCACCAGCACCACGGTGATTCAAATCGAGCCGGCCAATCCGCAAGTGGTCTATGTGCCGACTTATAACCCGACGGTCGTGTACGGCACGTGGCCTTATCCGGCTTATCCGCCGGTCTACGTGCCTCCGCCTCCGGGATATGCGATGGCGTCGGCGTTCGTCGGCGGTCTCGCGTTCGGCGCAGGCGTCGCGGTCGTGAATTCGCTGTGGGGCAACTGCAACTGGGGGCACGGGGATGTCAACGTCAACGTGAACCGCTACAACAACATCAACACGAGCAACCGCATCAATGCGAACAGCAACAACGTGCGCTGGAACCGCAACGATCCGCAGTTCAACCGGACCAACGTCGCGAACCGGCAGAACACGTTGAACAACGCGAATCTCGGCGCGAACGCCAACCAGTTTCGGGGTCGCGAGAATGCGCGCGCGCAGGCGGCGCAGACGCTGCAGCAGCGCACCGGGCAAAACCTCAACGAGCCGGCGAGCCAGCGCGTGCAGAGCATTCGCCAGGGCGGCGGTGTGAACGCGCGCGACACCAGCGACCTGCGCCAGCGCTCGCAGAACGTGAACCGCGATAACGCGCTGCGCGGTGCGGGCGACGGCAATGGTGCGCGCCAGGACATCCAGCGCGGACAGGCGAGCCGGGAGTCGTTCGCCAATCAGTCGCATAACCGCGTCGGCGGCGGCGGTGGTATCGAGCGTCAGGCGGGCGGCGGTGCGGGGGGCGGTGCGGGGGGTGGATTCGGCGGCGCGGGGGGCGCGCAACGTCAGGGCGGTGGATTCGGGGGCGGCGGCGGAATGCACGGCGGCGGCGGGTTCCAGCGAGGCGGCGGCGGAGGCTTTCATCGCCGTTGATGATCGATTCGACTGATCGCTCAAACGCCGCATACGCGGCGAACGCCACTTTCAGGAGCCTGAGATGACCCCTACCCAAGCATTCGCCTCAACGAAGAAGCCATTCCTGCGCGCCCTCGTCGCCGCATCGCTCGCGCTCGGCGTATCGCTCGCGTACGCGCAGACCGTCTATCCGACCGCGGAAGCGGCCGCGCAGGCGCTCACCGACGCCATCGCGACCAACGACGACACCGCGCTCGCCAAAGTCCTCGGCAAGGACCACAGGCATTACGTACCCGCCGGCAGTGTCGGCGAAGAGGACATCTATGCGTACCTGGGCGCGTGGGCGCAGCAGCATCGCATCGTCGAGGATGCTCAACCGCTCAAAGGCCATCCGGCTGCGCACATCGAAGCGGGCACGAGCGGCTGGACGCTGCCGATTCCGCTCGTGAAAGTCGCGAAAGGCTGGCGCTTCGACATGCCCGCCGCGCGCGACGAACTGCTCACGCGGCGTATCGGCCGCAACGAGCGTTCGGCGATGCAGGTCGCGCTCGCGTATGTCGCCGCGCAGAACGACTATCACAAGACGGCCGACCGCTACGCCGACCGTTTCGTCAGCACGCACGGCAAACACGACGGCCTCTACTGGGACACCGCGCCGGGCGAGCCGGACAGCCCGCTCGGCCCGCTCGCTGCCACGATGCCGAACAAGCCGAGCGCAGCCGACGGCTATTACGGCTATCACTACCGCATCCTGACTTCGCAGGGCGCGAACGCGCAGGGCGGCGCGAAGAGCTATCTGCAGGACGGCAAGCTGACGCAAGGCTTCGGCTTGATCGCGACGCCGGCGCGCTACGGCCAGACCGGTGTGATGACTTTCATCGTCAACCAGGACGGGCAGATCTTCGAAAAAGACCTCGGCCCGGCGTCCGCACGCGCGGCCGCGGCGATCAAGTCGTTCAATCCGGATTCGTCCTGGAAGGCGGTTACGCCTTAAGGCCCGGCGAAGTGGCGGGCATGGCGGGCCAAAACGTGCAATAGCGCCCGGCGGTATAATTTCGCCCTTCCCAGGGGCGCATTTGCCGAAAAACGCGCCCAGCACCATGCGCGAGCGCCGCGCACCGCTGCCGCACGAAGCAGCGGGCGCGGCGACGGCTTAACGCCCTCGCGCGCCTTCGCCCATCCTCGATCCGATTCGCCATGACTGCCCAACTCATCGACGGCAACGCCCTTTCCAAGACCCTTCGCGCCGATGTCGCCCAGCGCGCCGCCGCCCTCACCGCCCGTGGACACAAGCCGGGCCTGGCCGTGGTGCTCGTCGGCGACAATCCCGCGAGCGAGGTCTACGTGCGCAACAAGGTGAAGGCGTGCCACGACAACGGCCTGCACTCGGTGATGGACCGCTTCCCCGCGACGCTCGCCGAAAACGAACTCCTCGCGCACGTCGCAAAGCTCAACGCCGATCCTTCCATCCACGGCATTCTTGTGCAACTGCCCCTGCCCGCGCACATCGATAGCCACAAGGTCATCGAGGCCATCGCGCCCGAGAAGGATGTCGACGGCTTTCACGTCGCCAATGCGGGCGCGCTCATGACCGGCAAGCCGCTCTTTCGCCCGTGCACGCCCTACGGCGTGATGAAGATGTTCCAGGCGCACGACATCGACCTGAAAGGCGCGAACGCGGTGGTGATCGGCCGCTCGAACATCGTCGGCAAGCCGATGGCGCTTCTGCTGCTCGAAGCCGGCGCGACCGTCACCATCTGTCACAGCAAGACGCGCGACCTCGCGAAGCATACGCGCGATGCCGATGTGATCGTCGCCGCGGTCGGCCGCCGCAACATCCTGACCGCCGACATGGTGAAGCCGGGCGCCACCGTGATCGACGTCGGCATGAATCGCGACGACGAAGGCAAGCTGTGCGGCGACGTCGATTTCGCGGGCGTCAGGGAAGTCGCCGGCCATATCACGCCGGTCCCGGGCGGCGTCGGCCCGATGACCATCACGATGTTGCTCGTCAACACGATCGAAGCGGCCGAGCGCGCGGCGCAGGCGTGAAAATCGGCGCTGGGCCGCATTAATCGGCCCCTTAAAAACAATCGATTGGAATTTGCCTCGCACGCCCTAATAATCTCTCAGAGAGCCGGCGCGGACGGGTGCGACACTCCCCGCCCGCGCTTTACCCAACATCAGAACGGGAGAGTCATGAGCGACACCACGTCCACCCTGGCAGCGGCCAATCCGCTGCTCGATTTTTCCGATCTTCCGCGTTTCGGCGAAATTCAGCCTGCGCACGTCACGCCGGCGCTCGACGTGCTGCTCGCCGATGCAAAGGCCGCCGTCGACCGTGCGAGCGCGCCGGACACGCCGGCGACCTGGAAAGATGTCGTCGAGGCGGTCGAGCAGGAATCGGAAAAATTGTCCCGCGCTTGGGGCGTAATCGGCCATCTGAACGCGGTTGCCGATACGCCAGAACTGCGCGCCGCGCACGCTGAAAACCTGCCGCGCGTCACCGAATTTTCGGCAAGCGTCGGTCAGAACCTCGCGCTCTACGAGAAGTACAAGGCGATTGCCGCTGGACCGGAATTCGCCGGTTTATCGGCCGAGCGCAAGAAGATCCTGGAGAATTCGCTGCGGGATTTCCGTCTGTCGGGCGCCGAATTGCCCGAGGACCGCAAGCCGCGTTTCGCGCAATTGCAGGAGGAGCAAGCCGCGCTTTCCAAGGCATTCTCCGATCACGTGCTCGATTCGACCAACGCCTACGCGTACGTCGTCACGCAAAAAAGCGATCTCGCCGGCCTGCCGGATGACGTGATCGAAGCGGCCCGCGAAGCCGCTCAACGCGACGGCAAGGAAGGATGGAAGTTCACACTGCATTTCCCGTCGTATTTCCCGGTGCTGCAATATGCCGATCATCGGCCGATGCGCGAGGCGATGTATCGCGCGTATGCCACCCGTGCGTCGGAGCTGGGCGGCACCTACGGCCACGGCAAGCCTGAATGGGACAACACCGCGAATATCGTCGAGCATCTGAAGCTGCGCGAGGAGGAAGCGAAGACGCTCGGCTATCAGAATTTCGCGGAAGTGTCGCTCGCGCCGAAGATGGCCGAATCGCCCGCGCAAGTGATCGCGTTCCTCGAGGACCTCGCCACGCGTGCGCGTCCTTACGCCGAAAAGGACTGGATGGAACTGCGCGCGTTCGCCGCGACCGAGCTCGGCATGCCCGAACTGCAGCCGTGGGATATCGCGTATGCGGCCGAGAAGCTGCGTCAGAAGCGCTACTCGTTCTCCGAGAACGAAGTGAAGCAATACTTCCCGCAGGAAGCCGTGCTGAAGGGCCTCTTCAAGGTCACCGAAACGCTTTTCAACGTGTCGATCCGCCGCGACGAAGCCGCCGTGTGGAACCCCGACGTGCGCTTCTTCCGCGTCGAGAACAAGGACGGCACACTCGTCGCGCAGTTCTATCTCGATCTCTACGCGCGCGAAGGCAAGCGCGGCGGCGCATGGATGGACGACGCCCGCTCGCGCCACAAGCGCACGCAGGGCGGCGTGCAGACGCCGGTCGCCTATCTCACGTGCAATTTCTCGGCGCCGGTGGGCGGCAAGCCCGCCTGCTTCACGCATGATGAAGTCATCACGCTGTTCCATGAGTTCGGCCACGGCCTGCATCACATGTTGACGCGGATCGACGAACTGGGCGTGTCGGGCATCAATGGCGTCGAGTGGGATGCGGTCGAACTGCCGTCGCAGTTCATGGAAAACTTCTGCTGGGAGTGGGACGTCTTGACCGACATGTCCGCGCATGTCGAGACCGGCGCGCCGCTACCGCGCGAGCTGTTCGACAAGATGCTCGCCGCGAAGAACTTCCAGAGCGGTCTCGGCACGATGCGCCAGATCGTCTTCTCGATGTTCGACATGGTGTTGCACACGTCCTACGATCCGGCCAACGCGACGCAGAACGTGAACGACCTCGCGCGCGCGATCAACGAGAAGTTCCATGTGATTCCGCAGGCGCCGTTCTCGCGCTGGCCGAACACGTTCAGCCATATCTTCGCGGGCGGCTACGCGGCGGGTTACTACAGCTACAAGTGGGCTGAAGTGCTGTCGGCGGACGCGTACGCGGCGTTCGAAGAAGCCGCGAAGGCCAGCAACGGCTCGGTGCTCGACGTGACGACGGGCACGCGCTACCGCCGCGAGATTCTCGAAGTCGGCGGCAGCCGCCCGGCGATGGATTCGTTCAAGGCGTTTCGCGGACGCGAGCCGGACATCGACGCATTGCTGCGACATAACGGCATGTCGGGGCAAGCGGCGCACTGATCTCGAGCTGGCGAGAAAACCCCGGCCCAATCCAGGGACCGGGGTTTTTTATCGCCTGTCGATCCTGAAATCGATCGCCGATGGCCGCCCTTCCAGCGCCAGCGACGCGCGAACGGCAGGGCTTCGGCTGATCACCTTGCCTCGTCGCACGACGGCCGTGCGCGCCGCCCGCAGGCGTATCGCTTCGATAGGATCGCGCGCGTCGAGCACGACGCAATCCGCGTTGCATCCGGTTTCGATGCCGTAACCTTCCAGCCCGAGAATGCGCGCGGGATGCTTCGTCACCGCATCGAAGCAGGCGCGCATCGCATCGACGCCGGTCATCTGCGCGACGTGCAGACCCATGTGCGCGACTTCGAGCATGTCGCCGGAGCCGAGGCTGTACCACGGGTCCATCACGCAGTCATGGCCGAACGCGACCGTGATGCCGCCCGCCATCAGTTCGGGCACGCGCGTCATGCCCCGTCGCTTCGGATACGTATCCGAGCGCCCTTGCAGCGTGATGTTGATGAGCGGATTTGCGATCGCCGCGACGCCCGCCTCGCGCATCAACGGAATGAGCTTGCTGACGTAGTAGTTGTCCATCGAATGCATCGACGTGAGATGCGAGCCGGTCACGCGGCCGTGCAGTCCCAGCCGATGCGTTTGCGCCGCCAGCGTTTCGATGTGGCGCGACATCGGATCGTCGGATTCGTCGCAGTGCATGTCGACGCGCAAGCCCTGCTCCGCCGCGTATTCGCACAGGAGCTTCACCGATGCCGCGCCGTCGGCCATCGTGCGCTCGAAGTGCGGAATGCCGCCGACGACATCGACGCCCATCGCGATCGCGCGCTTCAGGTTGTCGAACGCGCCCGCGCTGCGCAATACACCGTCTTGCGGAAACGCGACGAGTTGCAGATCGAGATACGGTTTCACGCGACGCTTGACTTCGACGAGCGCTTCCACGGCCAGGAGGCGCGGATCGCAGACATCGACGTGAGAACGGATCGCGAGCAGCCCGCGCGCCACGGCCCAGTCGCAGTACTGCAACGCGCGCTCGACGAGCGCTTCCTGCGTGAGCTCGGGCTTCAGCTCGCCCCACAGCGCAATGCCTTCGAGCAGGGTGCCCGACGCATTCACGCGCGGCAATCCATAGGAAAGCGTCGCGTCCATGTGGAAGTGCGCATCGACGAAAGGCGCGGTGACGAGTGAGCCGTTCGCATCGATTTCCTCTCGCGCGGTGGCCGCCAGATGCGGCTCGATCGCGGCAATACGCCCCGCTTCCATGCCGATATCGTTAAGCCCGCGCGAGTCCGCGAGCGATGCGCGGCGAATGATCAAATCCATGTGCGAAACCTCCGTCAGGCCGTTCGTCCGATGTGTTCGTCCGATGTGTTCGTCCGATGTGTTCGTCCGATTGTATCGGGACAGAAAAGCCGTGCGCGTTCGATTCAGCGCATCACGCGATGGCGTCCGACCACAGCGAAACTGAGCGACAGCGAACCGCGCGGCATGGCGCGTTCCGGTTCGATCGCGAGCGGATAGGCGTTGCCCTGGCGCGCGAGCGGTTCATAAAGATCAGGACGGCGCGCGGCCAGCGCCTTGCGCCCTGCACTCGCCTCGGCCAACGATGGCCGCACGTCCGCGACGACGAGATGGTCATTGCCCGACGCACGACGAGCGAGCACACGGCCGTCCGGGCCGGCGATCAGCGCCTCGTCGCCCGACGTGTGGCTGCACGCGATGAACATGCCGTTGTCGGCGGCGCGCGCGGCGAGCATCCCGCGATGCGTTCGATCGCCGCGCATCGGTGCGATGAGAAGCGTCGCGCCAAGGAGCGCGGTCATCCGCACGTTTTCGACGACGTCGTTGTCATCGCCGATCAGAATGCCGATGCGTGCGCCGAAGGGCGCATCGAACACGGTGAAGCGCTCACCGCTATGCAACCCGCGATGCGACGCATGCAGCTTGCGATGGCGCACGCGCGCGCCGCCCGGAAAGAGCATCGCATAGCTGTCGTAAAGGCGCCCGTCTTCGGTGCGCTCGATCCAGCCGACGCCCGCCGCGACGCCGGTATCGTCGACGGCGGCGGCGATCGCGCGGATCGAAGGGCCATCGAACGATTCGGCACGCGATGCGTCGTCCGGTACGCCGATGCTCAATTGCGGGAACACCACCAGCTGTACCTTCTGAAATGCGGCGTCGGCGATCAGCGCACGATGGCGCGCGGCATCGCCATGCGGTGAATCGAGCGCAGTCACGGCGATGCGAAACGAAGTGGCATCCAAGCGAGGCTCCGGAACAATCGAGTAGATGGCCTCATTGAACCGCTCGCACATCGATAAGTAAAATGAATGTTTCGATCGATTCGATCGCCAGAGGGAATCGAATATCCGATGGAACTGAAACTCCTGCGCGCCTTCCTCACCATCGCCGAACTGCGCCATTTCGGCCGCGCTGCCGAAGCCCTGCACCTCAGCCAGCCCGCGCTCAGCAAGCAGGTCGCCGCGCTCGAAGCGAGCCTCGGCGCGCGTCTGTTCGAACGCGGGCGCCACGGCGCGGAGCTGACGGCGTTCGGCGCCGGCTTCATCGCCGATGCGCAAGCGCTGGTGCGCGATGCCGACGCCGTGCTCGTGCGCGCACGCGAAGCCGCGAGCGGTGCGCGCGGGTTTCTGCGCGTCGGCTTGTGCCTGTCGACGCTTACGCATGTGCCGAAGCTGATCGCGGAGTTCGGCGCGCTCAATCCGGGCGTGAGCATCACGCTGCACGATCTTTCGTCCCACGAGCAGACGCGCCGCATCCTCGCGAACAAGCTCGATGTGGGATTCATGCGCATGCCCGCTAACGCCGGGCTTTCGGGCTTCACCGTACTCGATGAAACGCTCGCGCTCGCCGTGCCCGAGCACACGCGCTACAAACGTCTGCCCATGGACCTGAACGAACTGAACGAGCCGGGATTCATCGCGCTATCGCGCACGCGCGGGCCGGGTCTCGCCGCGCAGATCGATCGCTGGTGCGCCGGGCACGGCTTCGTGCCGCGCGTGATTCAGGAAGCGGACGACATTCAATCCGTCCTCGCATCCGTGGCGGGCGGCGTGGGCGCCGCGTTCCTGCCATCGCGTGCGCGATACCTGCTGCGCGATGCACGCGTGCTGACCTTGCGCGATCAGGCCGCGCGATGGCGCGTCGGCCTTGCATGGCAGGCCGAACGCGACGATACCGTCACGCACGGCTTCGTCGCGTTCATGAAAGCGCGCGTGAAGACATTGAAGGCGACCGCTACGCTCGACGCCTGAGCTTCGCGAGAAGCATCGCTTTGACGCCGGGCCATTCGTCGTCGATGATCGAAAAGCGCACCGAGTTGCGCTTGCGGCCATCGGGCATGATGCGCTCGTGCCGCACGATGCCTTCCTGTTTCGCGCCAATGCCGAGTATCGCCGCCCGCGATGTCTCGTTGAGTTCGTCGGTGGTGAATTGCACGCGCACGCAGTTCATCGCTTCGAACGCGTGCGCGAGCAGCAGATATTTCGCTTCCGTGTTGATGCCGGTGCGCTGCGTCGATGCCGCGAGCCACGTATGGCCGATTTCGAGCTTGCGGTTCGCGCGATCGATCTTCCAGTAACGCGTGCTCCCGACGACGCGCCCGCCACCGGCCTGCCCGATTACGAAGGGCATCACCGTGCCAGCATCGCGACCCGCGAGCGCGGTGTCGAGGTAGCGGTCGATCGTGTCCTCATTCGGCACGACCGTCACGTTCAGATTCCAGAGCTCGCCATCGGCGGCGGCATCGAGCAAGGCGGCACGGTCATCGCGTTGCAGCGGGCGAAGCTGCACGCGTTGCCCGTTCAGGGTCGGTTGGCTCATCGACTGTCGGCAGGTTTGCGTTGAGACGACATCATAATTCGCCGCGCTATCCGATGCCCGCGAGCCGATATCCGACGCCCGTCTCCGTCACGATATGCACGGGCTGCGCGGGGTCGCGCTCGAGCTTCTGCCGCAAATGCCCCATGTAGACGCGCAGGTAATGCGCGTTCCCGACGTGTTCCGGTCCCCACACTTCGCGCAACAACTGCCGATGCGTGAGCACACAGCCCGCGTGACGCATCAGCACCGTCAGGAGCCTGTATTCGATCGGCGTGAGGCGCACCGGCTGCCCTTCCCGCGTCACGAGCCGCTTGCCCAGATCGACGGCGATATCGCCGAAGCGAATCATCGGCGTCTCGTCCTGCGCCTGCGCGTTGCGCCGCAACTGCGCACGCATGCGCGCGAGCAGTTCGGGCACGCCGAAGGGCTTAGTCAGATAGTCGTCGGCGCCCGCATCGAGCGCGGCGACTTTCGTTTGCTCGCTCGTGCGCGCCGAGAGCACGATCACCGGCGTGCGCGTCCAGCCGCGCAACTCGCGGATCACGTCGATGCCGTCCGCGTCCGGCAAGCCGAGATCGATCACGATCAGATCGGGCTTGCGCGTCGCGGCTTCGCGCAGGCCGGCCGCGGCCGTATCGGCTTCGATCGCCGTCATGCCGTGCGCATGCAGCGTCGCGCGCACGAAGCGGCGAATCTGCGGATCGTCCTCGATGACGACGACCGATACGGCCGCATCAGGCATCGCCCGCTCCCGGCGTCGCCGCCTTCGATTCGATATCTTCATCGGGCGGCACGTCTTCCGGCGGCGCATCGTCGGCCGGCAGCGTGAACCAGAAGCGCGCGCCCTGTATGCGTCCGTTCGCGTCCTCACGATTTCCCGCCCCGATCTGCCCGCCATGCGCCTCGACGATCGCGCGGCAGATCGCGAGACCGAGCCCGATGCCCGGCTGCGCCGATTCCTTCTCGCCGCGCGTGAACTTGTCGAAGAGACGGGTCTGCATGCCGGACGGCACACCCGGGCCTTCATCGTCGATGCACACCCGCACGAAGCGCGCATCGCCGTCGTGCTCCAGCGCGGCGCTGATGTGTATCGGTGTCCCCGGCGGCGTGTACTTCGCGGCGTTTTCCAGCAGATTCGCGAAGAGACGTTCCATCAGCACCGCGTCGAGCTGCAGAAGCGGCAGATCGGCGGGCACGCGCACTTGCACGGCGCGTCTTGCGAGCACGCGGCGCGAGGTCGCGAGCGCCGCGCCCACGGTCTCCTCGAGCATCGACCATTGGCGGTTCAGGCGAATCGCGCCCGCTTGCAGGCGCGCCATGTCGAGCAGATTCGTCACGAGCCCGCTCATGCGCAGCGCTTCCTCGTGGATCGCGTGCACGAGTTCCTGCGCCTCATCCGCGCCGCCTCCGGCTTCGCGCGCCCGTTCCTCCAGCACCGAAGCGAAGCCGACGATCGAGGTGAGCGGCGTGCGCAGATCGTGCGAGATCGCGGACAGGAGCGAGTTGCGCAAGCGCTCCGATTCCATGTTGACGAGCGCGTCCTGCGCGATCTCGACGTAATGCACACGCTCCAGCGCGAGCGCGATCTGCGACGCGAACGTTTCGATCATGCGGCGCTGCTCGGGCACCGCGAGTTCGGCCTCGCGCTCGGTCGCAAGCGCGAGCACGCCGCGCGTGCGCATCGGCGCTTTCAGCGGCAGATAGAGCGCCTGACTCGCGGGCAAGGTTTCGGTGCCGCGGCCCGCGGGCTTCTGCTGGTCGTAGACCCATTGCGCGATGTCGAGATCGAGACGCGCGGCGTCGAGCGTCACATCCGGATTCGGCTCGCCCACTTTCTGCCGCACTTTTTCGGCGGCGTCGGGCAACAACATCGCGACCTTCGACTGAAACACCTCCGCGACGTGACGCGTGCCGATTTCGATGATCTGCTCGGTCATCAATGCGGCGCCGAGTTCCCTGGTCATCGCGTACATTGCGCCGGTGCGGCGTTCGCGCTGCGACGCGATGCGCGCCTCGCGCCGCAGGCTCGACGTCAGATGGCTGATCGTGAGCGAGGTCAGCAGCATCACGATGAAGGTCAGCAGATACTGCGTGTCCGTCACGGAGAAAGACAGCTCGGGCGGCACGAAGAAAAAATCGAACGCGGCGACGGAAAGGAACGACAGCATCACGCCCGGCCCGCGCCCGAGGCGCACCGCTGCGAAGATCACGCCGAGCAGGTACAGCATCACGAGATTCGTGAGCGCGAACCGATGCGCGGCCAGCATGTCGGCGACGAGCGTGATGGCGCCGCCGATCGCGAGCGCGACGACATAAGCGCGCGGCGGCGAGTGCGCACCGTCGCGCCAGATGCCGAACGCCTGCGCGAACGTGCGGCGTCGCTCGTCGCGGGCGCCGGTCGAAACGAGCGTCACGTCGATATCCGAGCCCTGCCGGATGATGCGCTCGCTGACCGGCCGCGCGAACACGCGCCGCCATCCTTCACTCGCCGATGCGCCCGCGACGAGCTTCGACACGTTGCGCATGTGCGCATAGTCGATGAGCGTCGCAGCGGCATCGGCGCCATCGAGCGTCACCGTTTCCGCGCCGAGTTCGGAGGCGAGCTTGAGCGCATCGAGCGTGCGGCGGCGGATGTCGTCGGACAGGCGTTGCAGCTTCGGCGTTTCGACGTAGACGGCGAGCCAGTCGGCCTTGAGCGCAGCGGCGAGCCGCGCCGCCGCGCGCACGAGCGTCGCGCTTTCCGGTCCCGGCCCGACGCACGCGATGAGCCGCTCGCGCGCGCGCCAGATGCGTTCGATCGACTGATCGGCGCGATATTCGCGCATCTGCGCATCGACGCGGTCCGCCGTGCGGCGCAACGCGAGCTCGCGCAGCGCGATCAGGTTGCCTTTGCGAAAGAAGTTGCGCACCGCGTGCTCGGCTTGCTGCGGCAGATAGACCTTGCCTTCGCGCAGACGGTCGAGCAGTTCTTCGGGCGGAAGATCGACGAGCGTGACTTCATCGGCGAGATCGAAGATGCGGTCGGGCACGGTCTCCCAGACGCGAATGCCGGTGATGCGGCCCACGATGTCGTTCAGGCTTTCGAGGTGCTGGACGTTGACGGTCGTGTAGACGTCGATGCCCGCGTCGAGCAGTTCCTGCACGTCCTGCCAGCGCTTCATGTGGCGCGAGCCTTGCACGTTCGAATGTGCGAGTTCGTCGACGAGGATGAGTTGGGGCTTTCTTGTCAGGGCTGCGTCGAGGTCGAATTCGGCGAGCAGACGGCCGCGGTACTCGATGCGCGCAGGCGGGAATGTTTCGAGTCCTTCGAGCAGGGCGAGGGTTTCCTTGCGGCCATGCGTTTCGACCACGCCGACGACGACTTCCACGTTCTCGTCGCGGCGGCGGCGCGCGGCCTGGAGCATCGCGAAGGTTTTGCCTACGCCGGCTGAGGCGCCGAAGAAGATCTTCAGCCTTCCGCGCTGGCGTTTTTCTTCGTCGCGGTGGAGTTTGTCGAGGAGTTCGTCGGGGGTTGGGCGGGGCATGGTTCTGGTTTTTTGCTTCGCTTTGCTTTGGTTTGCTTCGGTTTGCTCGGGCTTCTATGGAATCCTGTGTTCGTGTCGGTCTATTGGCTCTGCCCCTGTGCGGGGCGGGGGGGGGGTGTTTTTTTTTTGTACTTAAATATTTAATGCGCCCCCCCCCACGGGGCGCCGATCA